>NZ_DASYBS010000028.1:0-6474 GCF_036500665.1 Cedecea sp. | reverse complement strand
GGAACCTCACCAGGCCCGGACATAGTCATGATTGACAGATTGAGAGTTCTTTCTCGATTCTATGGGTGGTGGTGCATGGCCGTTCTTAGTCGGTGAGGTGACTTGTCTGGTTAATTCCGATAACGGACGAGACCTCGACCTACTAATTAGCTGATGCTTACTCGTAAGCTCTCAGCTTCTTAGAGGGACTTTGTGAGTCATCACAAGGAAGTTCGAGCCTATAACAGGTCTGTGATGCCCTTAGATGGCCTGGGCTGCACGTGCGCTACAATGGCAGAGCCAGCGAGCCTTATCCTTGTCCGTTCGGACTGGGTAATCTTGTGAAACTCTGTCGTATCAGGGATTGACCCTTGCAATTATGGGTCATGAACGAGGAATTCCTAGTAAGGACAAGTCATCACCTTGTGCTGATTACGTCCCTGCCCTTTGTACACACCGCCCGTCGCTTCAACCGATTGGATGATCCGGCAAATTACACGGACTCGAGGTGTAGCTTTGCTCTGGCATCGCACGCCGCGAGGAAGTGTCGTGAGCCTTATCATCTAGAGGATGAAGAAGTCGTAACACGGTATCCGTAGGTGAACCTGCGGATGGATCATTCTTGGTTTTAACTACCAACCTAACGAACTTACTGTTGTACCCTGTTAACAACGGTTAACGATCAATTCCAAACTAAAAACTCTTAGCGATGGATGACTCGACTCTCGTAACGAGGAAGGACGCAGCAAACCGCGATAAGCAGTATGACTTGCGAACTCTCGTGAATCACCAGATTTCTGAACGCAATTGTACTCTTGGCTTCGGCCTCGAGTACGCTTGGTTCGGTATCATTTAGACTTCCAAAGGAGTCAAGCACTCGGCTTGCCTTGTGCGATGCTTCCTTTGGGCCTGGAGCCCTCACTCTCTAAAGTGTGGGCTGTCGAGATGAATCTTTCAGATTGAGTTAGGTGCCATTTTAGTAGAATTACTCTTTGGCAGCTTCTCTTTCCTATGAAGGATGTTGTTCTTTCTTTTTGATCCGAACTCAAGCGAGGCTACCCGCTGAATTTAAGCATATTATTAAGCGGAGGAAAAGAAACCAACAGGGATTCCCCCAGTAGCGGCGAGCGAAGTGGGAACAGTCCGAGATGTTAATCCCCATTTCGGTGAGGAGTTGTACATCTAACCTCGACCAGGAAGATCGCTGTACTAAGTCGCCTGGAAAGGCGCGCCACAGAGGGTGACAGTCCCGTCTTTGTGCAGAGACGCTTTCGTTCGGTCAAGGTTGCTTGAGTCACGCTCTTTGGGAGTAGAGCGCAAATTGGGTGGTAACCTCCATCCATGACTAAATATCAACGAGAGATCGATAGCAAACAAGTACCGTGAGGGAAAGTTGAAAAGTACTTCGAAAGGAGAGTTAAAATACCTGAAATCGCTAAGGGGGAAGCGACTGTCCGTGACCCATATCTGGAGAACCTCTCCAGATTACTTGACATCACTTCAACGGCTCTTGATATCGTCTTGCTTTACTCTGTAAAGCTCGATGTTTTTCCTGAGCGATTGGAGTGACGCCTTCTGGCTTGCCATAAGTTGTCAAGAGAGGCACGTACAGGCGACCCGTCTTGAAACACGGACCAAGGAGTTCAACAATTGTGCAAGTGTAAGAGTGTGAAACTCCTACGCGCAGTGAAAGCAATAGCTGTGAGTACAAACGAAACAGCGGCCGACCACGAAGTTCGAGCTTGAGCATAATTGTTTAGACCCGAAAGATGGTGACCTATACCTGAGTTGGGTGAAGCCAGGGGAAACTCTGGTGGAAGCTCGTAGCGATACTGACGTGCAAATCGTTCGTCAAACTTGGGCATAGGGGCGAAAGACTAATCGAACCATCTAGTAGCTGGTTCCCTCCGAAGTTTCCCTCAGGATAGCTGGAAGTTTAACATCAGTTAAACCCGGTAAAGCTAATGATTAGAGGCCTCGGGGACGTCTTGTCCTCGACCTATTCTCAAACTTTAAATGGGTTTGCCCACCTTGCTACTTCAGTGAGCTCGGTGGATCAATGAGACTTCTTAGTGGGCCAGTTTTGGTAAGCAGAACTGGCGATGAGGGATGCTCCTAACGTCTGGTTAAGGTGCTAAACACTCGCTGATCAGACACCAGAAAAGGTGTTGGTTCATTGAAACAGCAGGGCGGTGGTCATGGAAGTTGAAACCCGCTAAGGAGTGTGTAACAACTCACCTGCCGAATGAACCAGCCCTGAAAATGGATAGCGCTAAAGCGGGCGACCGATACCAGACCGTCATAGCAAGCAATGCTTTGACGTGTAGGAGGGCGTGGGGGTAGCATAGAAGGCTCAGTCGTGAGACTAGCTGGAGCTGCCTCTAGTGCAGATCTTGGTGGTAGTAGCAATTAATCAAATGAGAACTTTGATGACCGAAGTGGATAAGGGTTCCGGGTGAACAGCAATTGTCCTCGGGTTAGTCGGTCCTAAAGGAAAAGCTTGCACCTTCAGAGTGAGGCTTTGCCTCTTCTCCTGAAAGGGAAAAAGGCTTAAATTCCTTTACTGGTTTGCGGAGTTGTGGCAACACGCTTGAACTTGAGCTGTCAGGGAGAGCCCTGGGGAGCGTTATCTTTGCTCTTTAACAGCACCACTCCTTTGAATCGGCTTGTCCGGAGACGAGGATGAAACGCTGGCATAGCTCCCTGCGTATGCTAGGAGTCCGGTGCGCTCTCACTGATCTATGAAACCTCAAGGGATATTTATTCCGCTTACCAGCCGTACCCGAAACCGCATCAGGTCTCCTAGGTTCGCAGCCTCTGGTCGATAGAATAAGGCGGATGAGGGAAGTCGGCAAACTAGATCTGTACCTTTGGAAAAAGGATTGGCTCTGAGGGCCGAGTGTGGGAGCCCTTTGAACATAGCGTGTTTCCTTTGGCTTTGGCTTCGGCTCGAGCCTACTGGAAGCGTTGCTTGTTCGCTGGGTCGGCTTCGCCATTCCCACACACTGATCGGTCAACTCAGAACTGGTGCGGACAAGAGGAATCTGACTGTTTAATTAAAACAAAGCATTGCGATAAGCGGAAACGCTTTTTACGCAATGTGATTTCTGCCCAGTGCTCTGAATGTCATTGCGATGAGATTCGCCCAAGCGCGGGTAAACGGCGGGAGTAACTATGACTCTCTTAAGGTAGCCAAATGCCTCGTCAGCTAATTACTGACGCGCATGAATGGATCAACGAGATTCCTACTGTCCCCATCCGCCATCTAGCGAAACCACAGCCAAGGGAACGGGCTTGGCAAAATAAGCGGGGAAAGAAGACCCTGTTGAGCTTGACTCTAGTCTGACTTTGTGGAGTGACTTGGGGGGTGTAGAATACGTGGGAGCTTCGGCAACAGTGAAATACCACGACCTTCAATGTCGCTCTACTTACTCTGTTACAAAGAGCCACGTCCTAGACGTGTTCTGGAATTAAGGTCCTTCGGGGCTGATCTTTTCAGAGGACATCTTCAGATGGGGAGTTTGGCTGGGGCGGCACATCTGCGAAACTGCAGCGCAGGTGCCCTAAGGTTGACTCAGAGAGAACAGAAATCTCTCGTAGACTGAAAGGGGAAAAGTCAGCTTGATTCTGATTTTCAGTGCGAATACGAACTGCGAAAGCATGGCCTATCGATCCTTTAAGCGCAGAAAGGTTCTGCCTAGAGGTGACAGAAAAGTTACCACAGGGATAACTGGCTTGTGGCAGCCAAGCGTTCATAGCGACGTTGCTTTTTGATCCTTCGATGTCGGCTCTTCCTATCATTGAGACGCAGAAGTCTCAAAATGTCGGATTGTTCACCCGCTAATAGGGAACGTGAGCTGGGTTTAGACCGTCGTGAGACAGGTTAGTTTTACCCTACTTATTATGTGGTATCGTGACAGTAAGCCAACTTAGTACGAGAGGAACTGTTGGCTGGAGCCTCTGGTAACGAGGTTGGTTGAAAGACCAGTGCCTCAAAGCTACGCTCCAAGGATAATGACTGAACGCCTCTAAGTCAGAATCCTAGCTGGAAATCGATACCCACGCATTCGACCTACAATTCACCGAATAAGTTTTCGATTGAGCACAATCTCTTTAGCCGGTAAAAGGCTGAGAGAGCTTTACAGGAGTTCGTCGAATGTTTCACATGCCTAAAAGACGATTAGGATCCAAGGAGGTGCTGTGAGCACGAGAGTAAGCTTTGTCTTACGATCTGCTGAGGCTTCCTCTCTTGGATTATGTAACCGTCCCGCCTTCAACTATCGGGACATCACATATCGCCCTTGGTACGCTAACTCTTGTACGCTTAGAGCCCAACTATCGGGACATCCAACTGAGACTTGCAAAAGGCCGTCAACTCCGTGGTGTTCCCGGGCGGTCCCCCAGCCCAGTACTGACCCGGCCTTGCATCGCTTAGCAACGGAGTTCGGATGGGATCCAGCGTTTTCGATGCAGTATGGTCGACGGCTAACCATTTTCGGACACTGGGTGTCGGACGGTATTCAACTATCGGGACATGTCTTGAGCGAGTTAAAGCGGTTGCCGTTGCCGTTGTTTTTCCAGTGCTATATGCACCAACTGGTGCGCATTTTTCGAATTCAATTTACCCCTTACTTCCAACTATCGGGACATGTCTAGCGCGTACTCCGGAGAAAAAAATATTCCCCTCATAATTATTTTTCCAGTGCGATATGCAGCACCTATTATTTGGGACTTTCATAGTAGCCCCTGAGTGAAGCCACTCAGGTGGTGAAGCTAGAGTAGAGAGCTGCCTCGATTAGAAAACACTAGCCAGGCTAGCAATAGCCCGACGAGTCTTTCTTCTGTCGAGGAATCAGCGCTAACAAGGAGCGGCTGTTGGACCCAGTCCGGCCCACTCTGAATAATTGCTTTGCTGTAATTGTAGAGGTTGACTAATAACCGGTGGTTGTCTCTAGGTCAAAGGATGCTAAAGGGAAGTCTAAGGCTTCTCTTAGCGACAGCGCTCCGATGGAGCTTCGACCCCAAAGTCGAACCTCTCTCGAGCTTAGCTGCTTGCGATGAGTGATTAGGAGTTGTGCTAGCTTTTAGCACTGACTTCTTATCGAACTCACCTACGTTCGGATAGCTTTACTCGGGGAACAGCAGCATCAATTTGGTCTGCTTCCTCTGGTGAACTAACCCAACTAACCTGGTTGATCCTGCCAGTAGTCATATGCTTGTTTCAAAGATTAAGCCATGCAAGTCTAAGTATAAGCTACTTATACGGCAAAACTGCGAATAGCTCATTATAACAGTTATAATTTACACGAAGATCATTACCAAATGGATATCCATGGTAATTCTGGAGCTAATACATGCTAAAACACCCGACTTCTGGAAAGGTGGCATTCATTAGTTCGCGGAACCAACCGGTGGGCAACCACTGTACTTGGTGATCATAATGACAGAGCGGATCGCATTTCATGCGACAGTTCGTTCAAGTTTCTGACCTATCAGCTCCCGTCGGTAGGGTATTGGCCTACCGAGGCAGTGACGGGTAACGGGGAATTAGGGTTCGATTCCGGAGAGGGAGCCTGAGAAACGGCTACCACATCTAAGGATGGCAGCAGGCGCGCAAATTACCCAATCCCGATACGGGGAGGTAGTGACCAGAAATAGCAACGCAGGACTTTACTAAGTTCTGTGATTGCAATGAGCGGAAGGCAAAACTATTTGCGAGTACCTATTGGAGGGCAAGTCTGGTGCCAGCAGCCGCGGTAATTCCAGCTCCAATAGCGTATATTAAATTTGCTGCAGTTAAAGCGTCCGTAGTTGGATTTCGTTCAGTTGAGAAATAGCCGGACAACCCAGTTGTTCAGCGATTCTCAATAAGAACTTGGGCTTTTAAGGGCTTCGGCTCTTGTTGGCCCCGTTACTTTGAGCAAATTGGAGTGCTCCAGGCAAGCTATCGCTTGAACAGCTCAGCATGGAATAACAAGATACGACTTTGGTCTTTCTTGTTGGTGACATGGACCCAAGTAATGATTGATAAGGACATATGGGGGCGTCTGTACTCGCTGGAGAGAGGTGAAATTCTAAGACCCAGCGAAGACAAACAAGTGCGAAAGCATTCGCCCAATGTGTTCCTGTTAATCAAGGACGAAAGTTGGGGGATCGAAGACGATTAGATACCGTCGTAGTCTCAACTATAAACTATGCCGACTGAGGATCGGAGGTCGTACCATTACAACTCCTTCGGCACTCCAAGAGAAATCTAAGTCTCTGGGCCCTGGGGGGAGTATGGTCGCAAGGCTGAAACTTAAAGGAATTGACGGAAGGGCACCACCAGGAGTGGAGCCTGCGGCTTAATTTGACTCAACGCGGGGAACCTCACCAGGCCCGGACATAGTCATGATTGACAGATTGAGAGTTCTTTCTCGATTCTATGGGTGGTGGTGCATGGCCGTTCTTAGTCGGTGAGGTGACTTGTCTGGTTAATTCCGATAACGGACGAGA
>NZ_DASYBS010000027.1:0-35754 GCF_036500665.1 Cedecea sp. | reverse complement strand
CCGTCTAGTCCGGTTCGACTCCGGAACGCGCCTCCAATTTTCCCGAGCCCGGGTGGTGAAATCGGTAGACACAAGGGATTTAAAATCCCTCGGCTTATGGCTGTGCGGGTTCAAGTCCCGCCCCGGGTACCAGGAAAATAACTTCAAGAATAACAAGCAATAAGCAGTAATGTCGTGACCGCCGGAAGGCGGTTTTTTTGTGCCTGAAAAATGCCAAGTGGCAGCAAAATGGCAGCATGATGGCAGCAAAGATTTTCATCCCTTCCCGATTAAACATCTAACCATACGCCATTGACTTACACCGCTCCAGTGGTAATATGTGCTTACGGTATACGCCACTGACGCATATAAGATGATATTTATAGAAACCCCGATTTTTACAGAGGATGTTCTGACGCTACTCAATGATGAAGAGTATCGAGCGTTTCAGCTTCATCTTGCCGAGAACCCAACCGCAGGTGATGTGATCAAAGAAACTGGCGGATTACGTAAGGTTCGTTGGGCTAGCGGCGGTAAAGGTAAGCGTGGTGGTGTGCGGGTCATTTATTATTATAAGTTGTCCGAATCTCAGATCCGACTGTTGGTGATCTACAAAAAGGGCATCAAAGATGATTTGTCTGCGGATGAAAAACGCGCCCTTCGCGCATTGAATGAGAGGTGGTAATAATGGACGCTAAACTGTTCGGTCGTTTGAAAGAAAGCATGACACAAATGAATGAAATTATTGACGGGGAGCGTGCGCCTTCCCGTGAGTTTCAGGTCAGCGCGGTGCAGGTTAAGCATATTCGCCAGGCTACCGGGTTGTCGCAACCGGTGTTTGCGGCTCTGATTTCCGTCAGCGTTGGTACGCTTAAAAATTGGGAGCAGGGTAGACGTGAACCTACCGGCCCGGCCAAAGCGTTGCTGCGTGCGATTGAGCGAGATCCGCAGCATGTCCTGCCTGCGCTATCTATTAAGTGACTTTATTGATTACGAATTAACGCCCGCATATGCGGGCGTTTTTGTTTGTGTATTTAACCAAATACCAGCGCGGCTTGTCCGCCGCTTTGCGGGTGAGGTGGGACGGGATCAACGTTATGTGGTTTTGAAATGACGCGGGTAAATGTCTCATGGCTAACGAACGTGCAACCGCAATTGATGTTGGTACATTGGTTGTAACGTTCTTTAGTTGTAGTGGTGATATAGCTTGATGATCTGGTGTGTGCGGCCTGGCCGCAAAGCGGGCAATGCATCATGGCGGGGTACTCCGTCATGCCCTGACTATGGTCAGTACTGCTAATAATTATGCACAATTATTCCTGTTTTGCATCATTCCATTTCCAGATCGTCAATCTTGACCTCTAAATCGAGGGCGGTAGTAAAACCGCTGTTATTCAACGAATGAGTCACCTTAACCAACGTCCAATTGGCCTCATCAATTTCTTTTTTGAAACCTGAAACAGTGACCGGCGCTTCCGGGTAAATGTCTGCGCGCCCATGCGCGAGTTGAATAGAAAAAGTGGCAACACCACGCTGAATGCGTTCCCAATTCGCCTTTGCTGCTCGCTGTGCATTATATTTTGATGCGTAGGTATGGCGCAGAACTAACACATTTTCATCACTGCCAATCAGGTATTCTCCCTGTTTTTCATCGACTGGTGCGGGTTTCTTAACCCTGCGGCGTTTAACCTTAACCTGTTCGCTTTTTGCAGTGCGGGTATTCAGCCAGTTGGCCACAACGCCGGTATAGGCTCCCCGATCGGTTAGCGTGAATTGATGGTTGTCACCCGACTGGCGATTAATGATGATTGCCGGAATCGACTTTCCTCCGGCGGTCATATTCTGTCCCTGCTTGAAAAACAACAGATTGCCATTTTTTATTGCGGCTACCGCACCATTCTCTTTTGCCAGGCGTGTGATAAAACTCCCGTCCGACTCGGTGGTTTGGTCGATATGTCCGATCTGAATGTCTGCCACATTCTTATTGATGACTGCGGCCAACTTATTACGGCTGGCAATGGTTTTGACAATATCCCCTATGGTTTTTTTATGGTAAGAGGCATCGCGTTGTACATTCAATGTTTGCCGAAAATCAGCACTTCGGGCTGTTATGGTCAATACGTCAGGCGTGCCAGCATGCCCAATTTCATCAACGACAAACGTTCCTTTATCGATCACCCCGGTATCTTTCCAGCCGAGTGCAACAGCCAGGCTTACGCCACGGCGGGGCAGCTTTAAATTGCCTTCGCTATCGTCCAGTTCAATATTGATCTGGTCAGCTTCAAAACCTCGGTTATCCGTTAGCGTCAGGCTGATTAATTTCTCTCTCACCTTTCCGGTGATGTCGATACCCTCAATTGTAAGCGAGTAAGCCGGGGTATTATCGCCACCGAGTTTGTCCAACGTATCGATCAGGCTCATGACAGGAATCCGCCGACGGTATCGGAAACTTGCTCGGCCAGGTCTTCAAATTGCTGAGACAAATCGCCGAACATGTCTTTTAACCCTTCATCCGTGCGCTTGAGCGTGATAGTGAACTCAATACGACGGGCGGAGCCATCCGCAAAGAATACAGTTTTGGTGCGGCTCAGGCTTTCGATCACGAACATGCCATGTATTGCGCCGCTCCCCTCAATCAATGACCAGGCCTTGCCAGTTTCCGCCATTAATTGGATAGCCATCAGGGAAACTCTACCCCCGGTTAATGCCGGCAGCAAAACGCCGCTCAGTGTGATGGTTTCATCATCCGGCCCCAGGAACTGGCTTTGTGGGCGAAGCCCGACGCGGCTATTGGTCGGATGACGCCACGCCATCTGGTGTTGAAACTCCTGGTATGGAACGGTTTGCAACATGAATACAAACATGCCTAGTGCCATCATCATAATGATCGTCCTCACTCGATATCGTTAAAACTGCTGTTCGCCCTGGATCTTGCTTGCCGTTCCCGTGCATCCAGTTGTCGCGCGACTTCCCGCGCAATGTCCTGGGGGTTGTGGTGGGCCTGAGCGATAATCTGAATAGGGGCGTGAATGTCGATGTAAGTAGCGCCGCCCTGGTGATGTGATGAAGTGACTCCGCGCGGGTACTGACTCCCTGGCAGGGTGTAGGGATGCAAGGGGGCGTCCGCGGCGGTAGCAGGGCCACCCATAAATAACGCGGCTACTGCCGCCATGGCGGCGGTATTCTTACGACTGGTGACATTAGCCGGCCCGTTGACAATTTCCGGGCCATACTCGCCCACTACGCCAAATTTCCCCAAGGGGATCCTGCCGCCGCTGTCGTGTTCACCGGTGTAACGACGGCGTATGGCATCAGCAGAATTACCCTGCGGTGCCGGTGTCATTGTTACGCCAGCGCGGCGGGCCGCATCGGCAACGGCGGGGTTCGTCTGCGCTAAGATGCGCGTTTTTTCTGACTTGGTTTTAACTTCATCCAGTTTACCCAGCACCCACTTAATTGATTCTATGAGTAATTTCAGCGGGGTAAGGGCTAATTCAATTCCGGCCGCCAGAAACTCACCGAATTTTTTCCCCGCTGATGCCGCGCTATCCAAGTCTTTTTTGGTCGACTTTACCGGTGTTAGCAGGTCGGTAAACCAGCCCCACAAGGCCTTAACCTTGTCCCCAATCCAGGTGAATACTGGCATCAGCGGCGCAAAGGCGTCTTTAATGGGGGCCGCCGCAGTTTTGAAACCGTCAACCACGCCGCCCAGGAATGCTTTGATGGGCTTCCAGTATTTATAAATCAACAGGCCCGCGCCGACGACGGCAGCAGCAATTAACCCAAGTGGGCTAACCAAAATACCGAACATGCTCCCCAGACCGCCCAGGGCAAAACGCAGGAACCGCAACGGGGACGTAGCCAGCCAGGTAAAGACGCGTCCAATGCCCTTAATTCCTTTAGTTGCCGTCTGTAGCGGCGATGATGCAAAAGACACGACAGCGCGGCCAGCGCCGCCAAGAAGCTGTTTGGAAAAGGTCAGCGCATTTTTACCCGCATCCAGAAGTTTTTGGCTAAAGCCTACAACCTGTTTTTTTGTGAGCGGAGTGGTGCTGGCAAATTTCAGCATGCTGAGTGACAGATTGGGCAGCAGACGGATCCCGAGCATGCGCGTACTGAATCGGAGCAGAGCGAACGGCCCTAACAGACCGACAACGGCAATGGCCAGCGTACCGAAAACGGTGGTTGAAATGGCAGCGGCTGCGCCAATCTTGACGATAGCGGCGCTGACTTTCGGATGTTCTTTCAGGAACTCCGCGACACCGTGTAAAAAGTTGCTGATGCCTTTTGCTGTTTTGCGCAGCCAGGCGTCGTTTTTCTCAAATAACTCAACGCTGATATTTTCCAGAGCGGCATGTAACATCGTCATGTCGCCTTTCATGTTATCCAGCATGGTATTGGAAACCCGCTTAGCCTCACCGTCATACTCACCCGGCGCACCGCGCATTTGTTGCAGTTTACCGTCCGCCACTGCCCGCATCAGTTCACCAAATCCGGTGACTGCATACATGCCGGCAATGTCTTTAAAAATCTTACCGCGATCGACGTTCCCCATTTTTGACGTTTTTTTGTCGATGTCTTTTAGGATATCGACCAGATCACGCATGTTGCCGTCTTTATCTTTGGTGGTTACACCCAGCTTTTTAACCGTGGCGCTGTTACCGATACGGCTCAGAATAGCACGCATCGCCGTACCCGCCTGGCTCCCCTGAATACCGGCATTACCCATGATGGCTGTGGCAGCGGATACGGTTTCCAGACTTTGCCCGTATTCACGCCCCACACCAGCGGAATATTTCAGCGATTCACCCAGCATGGGGATATCCACGTTATTCCGGGTAAACAGGGCGGTTAGCACGTCGGCTACCCTGTCCATTTTTTCCGCAGGGATCCCCATGGCCGTTTGGATGTTTGACGCAATATCGGCAGTGGTGCCAAGGTCAATGTCACCGGCAGCGGCCAGATTCAACATCCCTGGCATCGCTTTTAAAACCTGCTGGGGTGAATAGCCGGTTCTGCCAAGGAAATATTGCCCCTCGGCCACCTGGAGATCGGTGAATTTTGACGATAGCGGCAAGGTTCGCGCCTGGTGCCGTAATGACTGCATTTGCGGATCGGCTTTGGTTGGGATGCGGGTCACTGCCTGGGTTTTACTCATCATCGCATCGAAGTCATAGCCCACATGCAGGGCATCCACCAATCCACGGCCCATGGCGCGCCCGGTGGCCATTGACGTATAGCCCACACCGGCGGCCATTACTTTACGCTGATTGCTTTCATCAAACTGGTGACGCGCGGCATTAAGCCGCTTTTGCTGCTGGGCCTGTTGGTCTAGCCGTTTTTGCTGTGCAGCTAATGCGCCCGTTACCCCGGTGATGTTTGACCGCAGAGAGCGCTGAGCCTCACCCAATCGATTTGTTGCCACGCCGCTATTTTGCAGGGCGGTACGCTGGTTTTGCAGTGAAAGCCGTAAATCAGCGAATTTCTGTTGAAGTTTGGCCGCTTCTTCCCTGGCTTTTTGAAATTGGCGGGCCTGCTTGGCGGTCGGGCCGTCTGTGGATTTCAATGCTACAGCCAGATCGCGCGCTTTTTCGCGTGCCATGCTTAGTGCTTGTGCGGCGGCGGCTACCTGGGTCTTTGTCTTGCGGAAACCGTCAATTTTCCCGGCTTGAGTATCAAGCTGTTTTAACTGGTCTTTTGTGGCTTTAACAGATGCGGCCAACGCTTTGTTGCTGGCCTGCATGGATTTGAACGGGCGGGTGATTTTATCGACCGCACTCAGTAAAACCTGCAATCGGAGATTTTTGTCACTCATCACTTGCCCCACTGCGGATAATGGCTTTGTGCCGCCATTCCAACAGTTCGGCCAGCGGCATCAGATCGGTTACGGTTGGTGGCCAATGGAAGACGGCGGCAATGTCCGCCGTCAGGTCTTCAATGGTTAGCTGTTCAGGAAATCGGATCTGACCGAATTCGGTAAGAAAAAAAGCGCCAGCGCTTGAGACAACTGATACAGGTCTGCCGGATCCAGGTTGGAGACTTCGTTAGCCGTCAGGGCCGGGGAAGTGATACGCGGCAACACGGTGATCAGTGAATTGACGTCAGTTTCAATCAGCGCCTGCAAACGGGTGCCACGCAATGCACCGGCGCTTGGTTTGTTGACGGTCACTTCGGTGATCTGTGTGGTGCCGCGCTGGACAGGAACGTCCAGGATCACCGGCTTGTTCAGCAGATCAGTAACTGCATCGCCCTGGCCATCATTGATTTCAACACTTACTGATTTATCGTTTTTCATTGTTTAACCTTCATTTTGTCTGGTTTACTGGCCCCACCGGGGCCATGGCAACATCTGTGCAAGCAGGTGGGGCGGTTACAAGCCGATAGCGCGGCGGTGTTCTGCCAGGCGGTCGACGCCATCCACGATTTCGATCATGTTCACCACGTCGATTTCAAGCAGGACAGCGCCGTCCATCGTCAGCTTGTAATAGGTATTTTTGGCGCTGAGTTTGGTTTGCGTGTTGTCGCCCTGTTTGTAGTTGCCGAAGTCAAACTCTGAAAAACGACCACGCATGACCACTTCCACAGCGACAATCTCGCCGGTGTCATCGCGCTGGAAAGAGCCGACAAAACGCAGCAGTACGCCATCAACCTTGGCGATCCCCCACTGCTTATAAAGCTGGGCCTCAATACCGCCGAGGGTGATTTCTGCGTCCAGCGCACTATCATCGATCCCCAGATCAACGCCGGCGCTGCCGTTCATGCCACCGCCGCGATACTGTTCAAGCTTTCGCGTCAGCTTCGGCAAGGTGATTTCTTCAACGACGCCCTGATAGTTGTTGGCGTCGTTGAACAAGTTCAGGAATTTCAGTTTGCGTGGTAAGGCCATCGCGTCCCCCTTAGCTGTTCACGTTCTGAGTAAAATTCATCAGATATTGGTCGGTGATACGTTGGCGCAGCAGCAGATTTTCAAGCGGCGGCACGGGCGTGTAGTTGTAGTCCAGGATCAGCTTGCCCGCTTTCAGCGTGTCTTTATCGTTGGCGGCATCATCCATCCAGCAATCGCCATCAATAATGTAGCCGCCGGATTTCAGCTCACGGAATTTGGCCTTAATGCCTTCGATAATGTCTTTGGCAAGGGAAGGGTGCATCGGCTGATCAACGGCCCACATTTGCGCTTCGGCCATTGTGTCAGCCAATACCTGCGCGGTGCGGGTGTAGTTCTCAAACTGGAACAGCGGATCATCTGAGCAGGTGCGGGAACCCCAGAATCGGAATCCATCTTTGCGGATCAGGGTGGTGACGTCGTTCTGGTTCAGCAGATTGGCGTCGGTGGCCGTATCCTGCAAATCCCAATATACGTCGGCGCTGATGCCGGTCACGCCATTGACGCCGACGTTTGACAGGGTTTTGTGCCAGCCGGTCTGCTCATCAATCTTGGCGCGTAAACCCAACGCGCGGGCCGTGGCGTAGGCTGTTGCCGATGCGTTGGTCACGCTATCCCAACTCAGGAAGTCTGGCCAGATCAGCATGGCTTCACGCTGGCTGAAATTTTTACGGTAATCGATGGCTTCTGTAACGGTTTTACAGCCGTAGGCGCTCAGGTACGCGAAGCCGCGAAGGCTTTGCGCGATAGCCAGTAATTCGGAGGCTACAGCCTCATTATCATGACCAGGTACACCCAGAATGCGGGGCTTTACGCCAAGCTGGCTTTGTGCAGCCAACAGGGCTTTCATGCCGGTTTTTTTACCCTCGGTGGTCACGCCGCCGATGATGTTGGTGGTTGTTTCTGCTTCGGTGTCGCCCTGAGCAACACGCACAACCACGGTAACGGGCTTTGTCTGGTCGCCGATAGCGTCCAGTGAGCGGGCCAAGGTGCCTGACTCGCCGGCTTTACCGCTTGCGGTCAATACGTCGGTGAGCAATATGGGCGTGTTTAACGGGAAGGTTTTCGCGTCGGCGTCATCACCGGTACAGACCAGCCCAACAATAGCCGTGCTGACGGTGGTGATAGTGCGGGTGCCTTCGTTGATTTCCTGCACGCGCACGCCGTGGTGGTAGTCTTGAGCCATTAGGTGGATCTCCTGTAACGGTGTTCCCCTATGGTGTCTGCGGCGGGCGGTTAATGCATGTGGTGGGCTTTGTGTGATGGGTGGCACAAGGTGGGCGGTAGGGATTAGATAGCCGATTGGCGGTGTTCACCAGCAAAAGGCTACCTTTGATAACAATGACCGCGTTTACTGAAAAATGAAAGCCCCGATCGGGGCTTATGCCACACGATGCCATAGCATTTGCATCTTATGCCGCTCAACGATGCTGACCGCCTGGCCTTGGCCCAGAACGTCAGTTTTACCAGAGACATTATGGCCATGCGGGCCTAGCGCCATTTCGTGATCGTGTTCGCCGGCTTCATCTGTATCACCTTCTGCGTATGGGTCGAAGAACACACGGTTATTACCACCTAACTCATATTTACTATTACGTTGCGGCACTCCGTGGTGAACGTGCTTACCACCAAGGGTAGTGCGTTTAGTCCCAAGGTCGGTATCTTGTGCTGTTCCTGAAATGTTGATTTCTTCCGCCGGCAGATTGGCACGCGCAATTGTTACCGTATCGCTGCCACCCAGGGTGCTAACATCGGAGCCGTCCTGTTTCGCCGTTCTGATTGTCAGGTGCTCGCCGGCATATTCCCACCGTGACCACGGCCAACGTTCGTTGGGGTTCAGGTTTTGGTTGAACAGACGAGAAGTTCCAACTGGGTTGTCCAGCTCCCATGCCTGTCTCACCGCTGCTTCGATTGCTTCTTTGATTGCAGCTTTGATAGCTGCCGGCGTGGCGGCCAGTTCTTCGCTATCGCTGTCCGTGGCACTGCTTAACTGAGTAAACCCCTTTTCTGTCAGGGTAGCGTCAGGGTGTTGGCGCGATTGCTCATGCTCGGAAATCTGCTCATCGGCATAGTCTTTGGCTGCATCCTCTGCGGCCTTTACCGTTTCTGCCGTTGCGAGCACAACGGATGGGTCAACAAGCATATTCACATCTTCGGTACTACTGACCTGTAGCTGCATTCTGATGATCTGAAAACGCCCGGAACCTTCGGCAAGCAATGGCTTATAGGTGTCAGGCATGTTACCCAACGCAATCAATTCCCCTTCATCGTCAAGTAACGCCACCTCGCGCAACCAAAATCCGCCAATTTGCGGCGGCATTATCATTTCAGCTTCGATGACGTTGGCGGCCTGATCTGAAATTGACAGGCGATTTAATGGTGCCCGAAACTGTTCGTTGTTCAGTTCCGTTTGTTCCGGGGAAGGCCGTGATTGCTGACCGTTCCCATCACCTACAGCCATCATGGTAATGTTGACTGGCGTACCGGATACGGCGGCCGCAGCCAGCTTACTGTTGCCAAGGTGGGTTGTTACTACAATAAATTTTCTGCTATCCACGCCGTACCTCACAATGCTGTTTCATGTTCGCTATTCCCGCCTAGCTCAGGACAAGATCACGCCGGCACCTGGGCACCATTTCAGACGCAGATAATCAGCATTTTGTTTTATCTCATCGTCTGATAACACTTTAAAAAATACTGCCACAAGAGAAATTCGGCGAAGTCCCGTGAGAATACCAGGGCGATAATGCCCGCCAATTTTCAGTGTGCGCGCTGGCGAAACAACGCGGGTACGATCCGTCATATCAACGAACGCAGATGTTATTTCACCTGTCACCGCATTGATTTTTTTATAGGCCGGATGGTCATTAAATACACTGGCATAGACCTGGAATTGTGTTTCAGCGGGATATGATACGTTCACCGATTTCACAGAAAGGTCATTGCCATTTTTAACGTTCGCATACAACGTTATGTTCGAGCCGGTGTTGTTCGCCCCAACGCTATCCCCGGATAATATTTCCCCGTCGTTACCATAGTTTGAGAGATCAAGACCGCCATCGGTTGTTTTGTTATTACCGATGGAAGAAATAACAATTGCTGTCCAGTCTTTAGGAATAATTAGCCCTGTATCATAGTGATTAGCCAGATTTGCCCATGAGAAATTAATAGCAGTATTTGGACTACCAATCATTTTTAATGGCTTGGTATTGTCCGCATAGTTTTTTAGTTTATTTGGCCCGTCATGAAGGTAATAAAGCCCGGCCAACTGATCTACTATAGGCAATTCTGGTGTTTGGTCGATAAAGCTTCCCATTTTTGGAAAACCATATTGTGCCTGTGAAGGCCCGACTAATTTAAGTGTAGAAAACATCAGTGTCCCCTTAGAGCAGTTTGTCTTTAACGATGTTAAATAAGAATTGTGCGCCAGCGGTGCTCATATGTAATGAGTCTTCCCACATCCCAAGTTCACGCCCAACAGACCATTTCGGCATCATCGTGTGCAAATCAATAAACTCGACGCCGTTTTGCACGGCAAATTTGCGCGCAGCGGTGATAAACGCTGTTAGCGGGGCACTTACCTGATAACCGTCAGTGTCTGCCGGTGCAACCAAAATAATCCCCACATCAGCATGCGCGGCCCTATAGGCATTAATGATCGAAGCAATCCCATCGATATAGTTTGCCGTATTGCTGTTTGCATACCGGTAGTCATTCGTCCCCAGAATTATCACCACAACATCCGGATCCAGGTCGGTGGCATAGGGTTTAATATATGGGCTAACCTGATATATGTAGTGGAGACCTCGCGCACCAGCATGCCCAATCTTCAACACCTCAACTCCCTTTTTCGACGGGCTGTGGGGGCGAAATGCATAGAACGCTACTTCTGACGTATTACCCAAAGTGTCAATATCGAGGGTGTGTTTACCGTCAGAAAGTCCGGCGATCGCCGTTTTAACCGTTGCTGGCGTTTCATTGGTTGTTACCACGTTCCATGCGCCGCCATCGACGCGATAACGAAATGTGCCCGAATCGCGGTGGTAAATATCAATTTGCGTACCTTCCGCACCGCTCAACGTGGCTGAACAGGTCGACAGATTTGTATGCATACAGTAGCCGTCAGGGCCGCCACCGAACGGAGGCGGTGTCGTTTCTGGGCTTCCAATCCCCCAATTTACCCACCCCGCGCTGCGGGTTAGCCCCATGCCGTTCATGTACATTTTCCGCTGGGCATTATTGCCTGCAACGCTGGCCCAGCCGTCGGATGACTTGCCATATTTGGCATACAATGCGTTGGCAAATTGTTGGGGGATGGTACTGAAATCTGTCCAGCTATCACCGGTAAAGGCTATTTTCGCCGTCACATTCCCGCCATTTTCCAACACTGCGCATTTGGCTTTCCAGCGAAAAAGTGAAGCACCGCTGCTGTAGGTTGGCAAAAATGTTTTCGTGGTCTGCGGGCTTAATGCGTCAGGGCCTTCCAATTGCAGATCCATTGTGCAAAAACGTCCATTTTCCAGCCAGGCTATAACATCGTCGCCAACCTGGATTAAAGGTATTCTCCCATCATCAGCCAGGTTAAAATCTTCATTGATAACTAGTGTCCGCGGCCCAAGACTACTAATTAAATTATCACCGAGGAATAATGACTCCAGCCTGCCATCAACAAGCCACAGCACAACTTCATCATTTATGGCGATTAAAGGAATACGGCCAGCAAGCTGTGCGTCCACTTTAGGAATTCTTTTTTCAATATCTTCAACATAAGCCATGTTGGGCATTCGCTCCCCTGTCGGTGTTGCTACACCATTGATATTTTCAAAACGTTCAGCCCATGCCATGCCGACGCCTTTAACCGGGAAATAACGCCTTTTTTCCGCTCCGGCTTCGATGGCGTTTTGTGCTTGTTCTTTTGAGTCATAAACGCGCATTTCAGCCATAACCATTGACTGAGTTACATCAACTTCCTGCCGAAGATATGAGGTGCGATTAGCCAACTGCAACGGTTGTATATTTGCAATGCCGTCACGGCCTCCAGACACTTCATCATCACGCTTGATTTGATAAACCTCATCTTCCCAGCGAGCGTATTCACTAAGTCTCGTCATGTTATTCCCCAGCATAGCGATAACGTCCGCCATAACTTGGCAGACCATTGTATTTAATATTTAATCGTGGCTCATACCCTGTGGGGTAAACCGTAATAATGTCGCCATCATGGCTGTTAAACGCTGAATAAATAAAGCCGCTGACCTTCGTCGCGATACTCAGTTGTGCAATGTGTCGGCTAACGGGTCTGGCATCTCCTATCAACCGTTCAAGCTCACGGACAATTTCCTCCGTGATCCCGACCTCGTTCACGTCGATAGTGAGACGGAACGTGCCGCGCGGGTCGGCGACTTGCCACCATTCCGCGATTGACATTGAATAGCCCATCGCCTCAATCACGCGCCGGATGGCGGCGATTGTTCCCTTGCGGCGATGTATATAAAAGGCGTCTTTGACCGCTTTGCGCTTTTCCGCCGGCGTCCATTTCTCATCCCAGCGATCGACCGAAAATGCCCAGGCCAGATAGGGCAGAAACTTGACCGGGCAACGGTCAGGGTTCCACAGGTCACGCAGTGGGGTATTTAGATCGCTGATGCCGGCGCAGGCTTCTGCCGCGCGTCGTTCAAGCGGGGTCGAACCGGACGGCAACAGGCTATTCATCGGAACCGCCGATCCGGATGCGGTAATCGGTACAGTTGGCCGCCTGGGTGCGGTCTAACACCACGTCAGCCAAGGGGGCCGCCAGTTCAACGCGTTGCACGCCCTGGGTATGCAGCGCCGCATAGATGGCCGACAGGCGAATATCGCGGCCTAGCCGGCGTTGCTCGTTGATGTAGTTTTTAAGGCGCAGTTCAGCATCTGCCATAATGGGTTCGATTGCCGGGCCGGGGTAAACGTACAGCGTGGCATCGATCTGGTAATTGACGATCTGGGCGGATTGTACGGTCAGCCGATCGGCTACCGGGCGGACTGCCTCGTCATTCAAGGCGGCGCTGACGGTAGCCAGCAGTTCCGGTGATGCGGTGCCGTCCCCATCGCGAGACAATACGCTGATTGTGACTTCTGCCGGGGCTGGGCTGATTGCCGAGGCATCCGCAACTTTGCCGTCAGCGCTTTGTGCATGAAACTCATACGCCCCAGTCGGGCCAGCGACGCTCATCCCTTCAAAGGCCGCCGGGATGCGCTGGCGGTAATCGGCGTCTGACTCCTTCACTTCCTCAACTGGCGGGATAGCTTCGTCATCTGCCGGGACGATCGTTAATCGTGGCGTGTTGTTGTTTGCACCAAGCTGTTCAAGGTCAGAGCCAATAGCGTAGGCCACCATGACCGCCTGTGCGGCTTCGTTGACACGCTGGCGCAGCAACACTTCCCGATAGGCAGATTCTTGCAGGACTTTTACGATCGGCTCTGATTCAAAACTCAATGTACGGCGTACCGCCTCCCGTTCTTCTTCGGGATACAGGCTGATTAACCGCTCTTTTCGTTCGGAAAATAGCGTCTCAAAATCCAATGCTTCAATGACATTGGGGCGGGGGAGTTGGCTCAGATCAATGGTGGCCATTATTGCCCCCTGACAGGTAATGAGAACTGGATACGCCCGGCGGTGTCCGTCCGGTTGCCGACCAAATCAACCACCATTTCCCCGTCAACGCTGGAAGCGAGATTGATTGCAGTGAGGGAAATGCGGGTTTCCCAGCGCAGAACCGCGCCATAAATGGCGGCCATCATCTGGAGTTTCAACGCGGGGTTTTGAGGCTGGTCAATCAGGGTCGATAGCTGCGAACCGTATTCACGACGCATGACACGACTACCGACAGGTGTGATCAAAATATCGCTGACCGACTGGCGGATGTGTTCGATCTCGCTGATAGCCTGGCCATCGTTACGGTTCATGCCGAGATACATCATGATGCTGGCCCCCCGGTGTTACCGCCACCGTTCTGCACGTTGCCGTGATAATGGATGTGGATGATCACGCCGTTGGAATTAAAGCTGCCGCCGGTGTGGGTGATATTTCCGTACATTTCGCCGCCGTATTTGAGCAACAGGGAACCGGCAATCAACTTATTGGTGCATTCCACTACGGGCGCATCCAGGGTGATCATCTTGCTGGCCGTCACCATCACGACGTTGGCGGTGGCGCTAATTTTTTCAGATGCCTGAATATCGGCGTACTTCATGCCCTTTGCCGTCAGCGTGCCGTTTTCAGGCTCGTACTCAATAACCGCGCCGTCAGGGAAATCCAGACGAACAGCATCGGGGGATGATGAGGCGCCAGGGTACTGATCCGAAAATATGCCCGGCAGAACAAAACCTGTGGTCAGTTCACCGAAGATGCTCAGCACGATCACCTGTTCGCCAACCGACGGTGCAGACCAAAAGCGCACCCGCCCGGCGCGTAGCGTCAACCAGTTTAGCCAGTCGGTCTCATTTTTCCCGATCTTCACTCGGCATAAGCCTTTGGCCGTATCCACTTCGGAGACGGTGCCAATGCGCACAATGTTAGCCAGGAGGCGTTTTAGTTCGGCGATGGATGCTTTCATGCTGCCAGTGTGCCGCGTGCGGGCGCGTGGGGCATTTTGTGTGCTTTGTGCCAGCGATGGCACAAGGCGGTGGTGTGGTCAGTAAGGCGGGGCAACTACCTGGCGATGTGTGTCAGTGCCAGATCCTTAATCCATTCAAGGTCGGCATCGGTGAAGCCCAACAACTGTCGGCGTGCATAACGCACTGTGGGGCCGTCTGGGCTGACTTTATCCCGCAGGCCATAATGGTGCACGACGGATAAATTAGTCACACCGGCGGCAAACGTCACAGCGGCTTCATCGGTGTTGGATTCGGTTTTCATAAAACGTGCTGTGCGCAGTCGGGTAAACATCTTGCGGCGGATGCGTCCGTGCTTATCTTGCCGCTTGTTTTTGCGCGGTATGTACGGCGAACCGTCCGGGTTCTTCTGTTCCTGGATGTGTTTTTGCTGGCGCTGGCGCAGCTCTTTGGCCACCTGGCGGGTAAATACCTGGCGCGATTGCGGGGAAAGCTGCTGGAGCAATACGGATAGCGTTTCGTCCAGTGCCTGAAAGTCGTTTAAGCTGCCCATTCTGCCACCTTGCGGCCTTCCATCCAGACCTCATAACTACTGAGATCGCTCGGCGGCGGTGGTGGTTCATCCACATGCCTGACGTTCAGCTTACCGTTGTCCTCGCTGACGATCACGCGTTCGGTCAATTTCAGATCAATGCTGATATCCCGCGCGGCATTATTCAGAAAATCGGCTTCAAAGGTGAACCCATCGCCGCGTTTATCCGGGTTGGCCATGATGTCGGGCTGATGGGTACGCAACCAATGCAGGATAGGCACGATCAACAGATTGGCGTCATCGGCATAGCTGGTCACGATAAGGTTCAGCGCGTACTGATATTCGAAAGACAGCGACGGGGCCAGGGTGGAATAAATCACCCCTTTATCGATAAAAATGTGCAGGCAATCGGGGTTTTGCTTCACATACTTTACGGAACCGCTCAGGGCCGCGCGAAGTGAGTCCGGTTTTAACATGATCCCTCCTACTGTTGTGTCAGGCAGACGCTGCGGATGTAGTCTTGCAGGCCGGTTATTTGGCTGTGGGCGGTTTCGATTCGCTTTCTGAGGGTGTAATAATCCCGTTGAGCGGCGTCAGTAAGTCGGGGGCCGCCTGCATCAGCCAGGCTGGCGGCGGCGGTGGTTGGGCATGTGGCGCTGAGCCGCAACCGGCGACGGCCATCGTCAACATCACGCTGCAAATCATCAATTTTACTTTTCGCATCGGTTAATTCCCGGCTTCGGTTTTCGTCAATGGCAGCAACAGCGCGCTGCGTCTTGTTTTGCCAATCAATCTGGCGGGTCAGCTTACCGTTGGCATCCTGCAATGTGTCGCGCACCTGGCGCAGCCCCTGATTGCTGTAGAACAGAAAGGCCAGCAGGCAGAACAGGATCAGGACGATGACAGCAATCAGACGGGTCATTTTTGCCCCCAGGTACAGACTTCATGCTCTATATCGCGGCGGTTCATCAGGCCTTTCCACGGTTTGCCGCCGGCGTAAATCCACTGGCGAAGGCCAGCACACGCGCCGGCTGCGTCGCCTGCGTTCAGCTTGCGCAGCAATGAAGAATGCTCAAAAGCGTAAACGCCCACGTTGTAGCTGAAACTGATCAGCGCGGCTTTTTGGTACTCCGTCGCCGGAACCTTTACCGACCGCTCAACCGAACGGGAAAAGGGGATCAGGTCTTTATCCAGCATGGCTTTGCATTGCGCAAGGCTGTAGCGTTTGCCGGGGATAATATCGGCCCCGGTGTGACCGTAGCAGACCGTCAACACGCCCGCGACGTCGCGATAGGGTTCAAGCCTGACGCCTTCCAGTTCGGGGATCATTAACGTGGCGATGGCCAGCGCGCCGGTACCGGCAGCGCCAAGCAAACTTTTGCGCAAGGTGGATGACATCGCCATTATTCGGCCTCCTTACGGAAAAGGCGGCGTTTTACCGGCGGCTCGGTGATGATCCCGGCGCTAACCCCTTTTTCATAGGCTTTGGTACGCCGCCAGTCGAAATAGGTCTGCGTGAGATAAGTGATCAGGCCCAGGATAAAACCGCCGATCACCGCAACCTGATTCCAGTCCACATGGCGGAACCAGTCGACCAGACCGCCGGTGCAGAGTCCGCCGGCAATGCAGTAGTTAATACCGGCGGCAAGTTTTTCCGTCATAATTTTCATTCTCCACCTCCCGCCCGCAGGGGGTTAATCCCATAATTGAAGGGTTTGCACCGATGCGGCCTGAATGATATCCGGCATGTCTACCGGGCAACCGTGGGGCAGAATTGGCCCCCGATCGGCCAGGCCCGGATTGCTCAGCAATACCTGCTCGGTAACACCCTGTGTTTTGCCGTAATAGCGCTGGCACAGTGCATCAACGGTGTCGCCCTGGTGCGCATAGACTTTCATCAGATCAACTCAACCGTCATGCGCGGCAGCGACTGGCAATCATTAATGGCCCAATCCGCATCGCGGCGCAGGTCGTCAACGGTTGGCTCCAAAGATTCGGCCCGTTTGTTGCCTGAATGGGTGGCGTCAAAACTGCGAAAGCGCTCGGTAAGACTGGCCTGCGTCAGACAAAACACCGCACGGCGGTAAAGCTGTACGCGGGTGCTCTCATCATCCAGACGGTCGGCAGGAACCTGATCCAGCGCGCTATAACCCGCGCTTTGCTGCTGTTTTCGCCAGTTGGCCAGGCGATCGTTAACTTCATTGATGGCATTGCGGGCGGCTTCCAGCAGGCGTGGCTGTGTGATCGTCCCGTCCTGGCGCATATCTTCCCGGTATTGTTTCAGGTCGATATCCGGCCAAAAATCCGTGTTTTTGATCACCGTGCTGACAGGAGGCGCGGGGGTAGGCGTTACATCAATTTCCAAATTGTTGCCGGGTTTCTGGTCGCCCGGTGCGGGTTCAATCGCTATGCTGACCATGGTTTTTTCTCTGTGAGTCGGGCGGTGGACGGGAGCGTTGATGCGGTTAAAACCTGTCGCGGCTCCCGTGCCGCCCTCGCCGGGGGCGATTCGTTAACTAACTGCTTTGATTTGTTTTTCCAGTTGCTTAATGTCAGATTTAACACCGGAATTTTCATCTTTCAGCAGGGCTTTTTTCAGCGTGTCCAGGGCAAGTACGTTGTCACCGTCTTGACGCAGGGCATACCCGGCAAATTTATACAACCGGGCTTTGACCTTGTCCGGCATATCCTGTCCTGTGAGCAACTGCTGAGCGCGGAGTAACTGCGCGGTATCCAGCGGCTTATTGGCCGTCATGCTGCGTTGTGCGGCGGCGGCCAACTCTTCGGCAATCAGGCAACCGGTAGAACGCTCGAAACCGTCCGGGGCGACCAAATCATGCTTGAGAGCGTATTCGCCGATATTCAGCGCGGTTTCCATGTCGCCCACGTCCAGCAACCAGACCAGCACGCGCATCAGAATGGCATCCTGCCTGCCAGCATCACTTTGCAGCACACCGGCCACCCACGGCATGTACGTGGGGATCATGTTGCGTTTCAGTTCCGCCTTGGTGTCGTGGGACTCAACACCGCTCAGCCTGGCCAAGTCCTGCTGCATCTTGAACAGCAGCAGGTCATAGTTGCCCAAGTGGCTCAGGCTGGCCGCCTCACTGAGTGAGGTGGACTGTTGTGCGGCAACGAATTGCTTATGTCTGCGTGCCGGACTGGTCATGGATTATCCCTCCGGGTTCGCGGGTTCTTGCTGAGATGCGGGCGGTACAGCCTCAGGTTTCAGCATTTCGATGTTTTCGATCAGTGCGGCGCATTGGTAATCTTCCACCACATACGCTTCATTGACTGATTCGAAGTTTTCCACCCTGTCGCGTTTCGGGTTGTCGATAATAGCGCGGCGGCGGGTGCCGTCTTGCCAGTAAATCGACAGGTTATCCAGGCGGGTGATAAAGATGGTGTTATCAGGGAAGTACGGCACACGAACCGCAGGCAGTCCGCCGATACGCTTTTGGCTGATGATGATATCAGCGGCCAGCATTTCGCTGTTTTCCTGCTCTTTGTTGACGATCGGGAAGTATTTGTCAGCCAGGAGGGAGCGCCCGCAGATGGCGACCAACTCGGTATCATCCTGGAACCATGGCGCGATCATCTCGTTGACGGCATCCATCACCAGCGCATCCAGATTGTGATAAGCGCCAGCCTTGCCAATCGTGATAGTTGCGGAAGTTACAGCCCCGGTTTCATCCACGATTTTGCTCATCACCTGGTCTGGGGCATCCTGACGGACTTTCTCAAGAAAGCCGATGTTCACGTCTTCCAGAAGCTTATTGGTTACGGGGTCTGATGTTTTGGCGCGAGAGGTACCGTTCCACCCGATCATGATGCGATCCAGTGCCTGGCGTTTCACAATGTGATTACGGATGCGTACCTGAAAATCCTTGAACTTGGCCCACATATCCATTTTTGGATAAGACAAGGCGGTGTCAAAGTTGGTTTGGGTGCAGCTATAACCCACACCGTCCAAGCTGGTTGGATCGGTTGGCACGCGCTCTTTTTCATTGGTATTCGTGGTGCTGGCGATTGGACGATCAATGCCTAGGCCGATTTTTTCGCCGTTTTGCTCATCAACTGGAACGATGTTGATTTTTTGCAGGAAACCGCTGTTTTCCTGGATTTTGTCTTCCAGTTTCTGGCTGACAGATGGCTCGACGGTAAATTTTGCCGCTACGTCAGCGGATTCTACGCCGTTTAGCGTTGCGACCTGCGCAACGTACTGTTTGTATTGCTTGCGGGTGGTAGTTTTCATCTTGTCTTTTTTCCTTCTTCGGTCGGCTAAACGGTGCTTTCACCGCCTGTAATCGGTTAATTAGCAGTCGGTGAGTACGGCGCTTTCGCCACCCGTTGACAGTTCGCGGCGCTTGTCGCTGCGGTCGGTAGTGCTGAGTTGGGTTTCCAGGCCAGAAAATGCTGTTTCGTTGGCGGCCAGTCGATCTGTCAGTTTTTGAATGGTGTCTTTCATGTCATCCAGACCGGCAAGCTTTTCCTCGGCCTGCTGCTGCCTTTCGGCGACCAACTCCACAGCCTGGTGAACATCGATAAAGCGAGCATCATCAGAGGCCTGTCGTTTGCTGAACATGGCTTTAATACTGGCAAGCAGGTTCGGTTTTTCGGTTTCCGGCGTTTCGAATTCGAGGGTGGTTTCTTCGGCGGCAGAGAAAAACAGGCCTTTCTGTGCCAGATGATTTGAGCTGAATTTCATCGCCTCACTGCCGAGTGACGCAGGGTTATCCGTGAACGCGAGGCCGGTCAGATAGGCTTTGTTGGTATCAGCGAATTTTTCGTAATACTCAATGCTGGTGAAAATCTTCTGGCGCTTGTTGTTCAACTGCACCAAGCCATCCGTCGCATCAACCTGAGCGTAGAGCGCCATTTTGCCTTTTAGCGGGCCATCGCTGATTTCGTCGGCACTCAGGGATAACACATCACCATAAGCACAGAAGGCGCTGTCAGGAAAAATGCTCAGGTAATGCTCAAGGTTGACGCGCGCCGGTTTGAATTGCTGGTTATAGGTTTCGGCCATCTCTTTGATGTGCTGGCGCTGGATCTGACGGCCATCACTGGTTGCCCCCTCGACGGCGACACGGAAAGATTTTGAAATTGGCATTGGATAAGCCCCGATCATGTAAGCGAATGTGGCCGGTGTTGGCCGTGTTTGGCTTATGTTGGCGGGGGGCTGGAATGGGGACAACGCGGCGGCCTTGTGTGGTCAATGGCACAAGGTGCATTAAGGGTGTTGGTGGTAGCGGGTAGGTAGCCTTCCGGCATTGAAACGTTGAAATTCAGGCTGATTACGCATGAGTGCTATTACTATCAGTGCCGATTTGGATCCCCGTCGTCAAGCGATGTATCTCTATTGGCAGGGGCTGCGAGTGACCCGCATCGCCGAGATGATCGGGGAGAAGTCCGTCACGGTACACAGTTGGAAACGCCGCGACAAGTGGGACGATTACGGCCCGCTCGATCAGATGCAAATCACGACCGCCGCCCGCTACTGTCAGTTAATCCTAAAGCCGGAGAAAGAAGGGCGCGACCTTAAAGAGATTGACCTGTTGGCCCGCCAGGCAGAGCGGCACGCCCGCATAGGGAAATACAACGACGGCGGGAATGAGACGGTTCTTAACCCCAATATTGCCGCCCGTAACGCCGGCCCGCGCAAACGTACGCAGAAAAATGCCTTTACGGATGAGCAACACGCCCGACTGAAAGAAATCTTTCTTGAACAGATGTTTGAATATCAACGCAGTTGGTACCGGGCCGGGCTGTCGAAAGAGTTCCGTATCCGCAACATTCTGAAAAGTCGCCAGATCGGCGCAACCTACTATTTTGCCCGTGAAGCCCTGATCGATGCCCTGGACACGGGCCGTAATCAGATGTTTGTTTCTGCGTCGAAAGCACAGGCGCACCAGTTCAAAAACTACATCATGGCTTTTGCGCAGGAGGTTGATGTTGAGCTGCGCGGGGAAACGATCATCCTGCCGAACGCGGCGGAAATGCACTTCCTGGGCACCAATTCCAACACCGCCCAGGGGCGACCGGGCAACCTGTATCTGGATGAGTATTTCTGGATCCCCGGCTTTAAGAAGCTGCGCCGGGCCGCATCGGGCATGGCATCGCAAACGCGCTACCGTTCCACCTACTTTTCCACCCCATCCAGCATGACTCATGAAGCCTATTCATTCTGGAATGGCACGCTGTTTAACAAGGGTAAATCGAAGGACAGACGCCGGGAAATTGACGTTAGCTATAAACGTCTGGCCAGCGGCCTGCTCTGTGAAGATAAACAGTTTCGCCAGATCGTCACCATTGAGGATGCGTTACGCGGGGGCTGTGACCTGTTTGACCTCGATGAGCTGCGCGAGGAAAACAGTGATGAAGATTTTGAAAACCTGTTCATGTGCAACTTCATTGATGATACCGCGTCGGTGTTCCCCATGGGGGAAATGCAGCGCTGCATGGTCGACAGTTGGGAACATTGGACGGACGTTAAACCCTTCGCATTGCGCCCGGTGGCGGCGCGGGAAGTCTGGATCGGTTATGACCCGGCCAGTTCTGAAAACGGCGACAGCGCCGGCTGTGCGGTTATCCTGCCGCCGTTGATTGCCGGCGGTAAGTTCCGGGTGCTGGAGCGCCATCAGTGGCGCGGCATGGATTTTTCCGCCCAGGCCAAAAATATTAAAGCGCTGACCGAGCGCTACAACGTGACCTATATCGGCATCGATAACACCGGCCTTGGCCGCGCGGTGTCGCAACTGGTGCGCCAATTCTTCCCGGCGGTTAACGCCATCAACTACAGCCTGGAAATGAAAACCGATCTGGTACTGAAAGCCCGCGACGTGATCCGCTCCGGCCGTCTGGAGTTCGACGCCGGCGCGCTGGATATCGCCCAGGCGTTTATGTCCATCCGCAAACAGATGACCGCAACGGGCCGCCGGGCAACCTACGTCACCAGTCGCGCCGAAGGTGTCAGCCACGGCGATGTGGCTTGGGCGGTCATGCACGCCTTATTCAATGAACCGCTCGAAGGGGCAACCGGTAGCAATACAGGTTTTATGGAGATTTATTAAATGAGCAAACGCAACCGGGGCCACAAAAACACCCAACCGATCACGCAGAAACAAAGCGGGGCGCAGCATGTGGAGGCGTTCACTTTCGGCGACCCGATCCCGATGCTGGATCGGCGTGAAATCCTGGATTATCTGGAATGCAGCATTGTTGACCGTTGGTACGAGCCGCCGATCTCATTCAGCGGCCTGGCGAAAACGTTCCGCGCGGCGGTGCATCACAGTTCGCCGATCACCATGAAGCGAAATATCTTAGTGAGTATGTTTAAGCCGCACCGGCTGTTGTCAAAGCAGGATTTTAGCCGTTATGCGCAGGATTTTATGGTGTTCGGCAACAGCTTTATTGAGGGGCGCTTTAACCGGCTGGGTGGTCTGATGAAGCTGGCCCCCAGCCTGGCGAAATACACCCGCCGTGGCGTAGAAACTGATTCTTACTGGTTCGTGCAATCGTGGATGGAGCCGCATCAGTTTGCGGAGGGTTCTATTTTCCACCTGTTGGACCCTGATATTAACCAGGAGATTTACGGCGTTCCTGAATACCTTTCCTCGCTTAACTCCATCTGGTTGAACGAGGCGGCGACGCTGTTTCGCCGGAAATACTACCTTAACGGCAGTCATGCCGGATTTATCCTGTACATGAACGATGCAGCGCACAAGCAGGAGGATATCGACAACCTGCGCAAAGCGCTGAAAGAGTCAAAAGGGCCGGGTAACTTTCGCAATCTGTTTATGTATGCGCCTGGCGGTAAACCGGACGGGTTACAACTGATCCCGCTGGCCGAAGTCGCGGCAAAAGATGAGTTTTTGAACATCAAAAACGTGACGCGTGATGATCAGCTTGCTGCCCAGCGTACGCCACCGCAACTTATGGGGATTTTACCGAACAATACCGGCGGTTTTGGGGATGTTGAGAAGGCTGCGCGGGTGTTTGCGATTAACGAGCTGGCTCCGCTGCAAGAGCGGCTGTGTGAGCTAAACGAGTGGGCAGGGGAAGAGGTGATCAGCTTCAAACCCTATGAATTGCTGAAACCTGGTGCATGATTTATTGGCTTAATAAGCTAGTAGGCTGTTATGTTGCCACTTTAGCCGCCGAAAGGCGGTTTTTTGTTTTTTTATGCAAAATCTTTCACATCTTTTTTCCGAATTTACGATAAGTGTGACATGTCACAGGTATTTTATTTGGATTGAAATGACATGTCACAAGGCCGTTGAAATTAAAACTGTGACGTGGCACGATAACTTTAGGTCGCCCAGCACGCCCAGTGCTGGTACTTCTTTTTATAACGTGTTTTTTATCGAGATCGACCCAGATTTTAATTAAAAAAACACTGCATATCTTAAGTGCAACAATCCGCATACTTTCCTGCATACCTAATCACCCTCTCAAGCCGCAGCCAGCAAAGCTTTGACGTGTTTTTCCTACTGCATAAAAAGTGAATTCTTAAGTATGCAGCGCGGGGGCGGGGGGGACGGCACGGATTAGGGGATCGATAGGGATCGTTTCGCTTGTCTCGCACCTCACAATATCGCCCCTGTTGCATTGCCAGAGTTCTGCGAGGCGATCAGATTCATAGTGCGAATTGATGTCGTAAATAAAAAGCGCCTCACTACGTGGCGTAGAGGCGCTTTTGTGATGGGATGTATTTGGCGTTGTTTGGCGTGGGTGTGTTGTTTTATTCACTTTAATGAATGGATATGCATTTATATTGATTTATTTAATCGTCAATGCAATGCACATCTGCCAGGCATTCTTATTAGGTCAGTGTGATACCGTGGGCAAACTTCATGTAAATGTGTTGTCCATATTCTCCTTCGTCCTTTATCCTCCAGGCCGCTTGATACATTCGAATATAGTTAACCGCCTGATTTGGCGACCAATCATGCCCTAACTCTCGAAGTTCTCGCAGAAAATCTACAACCGCGACAGTTTGCGCACCTTTCGGCGTTCTTTTGATCGCTTTGATAAAAGCATGCTGTACATCAGCCCTGCGTGGCATAGTGTCACCTCAATAATTACTGTATATAATCACAGTAATTATTGAGGGCATAGCATTGGATGTCAATGATGATGGGGGGCGAAGAACTTTCGATGTGGCTATGTAATTAAAAAGAAATAGATTATAACGTCGACAGCATCAGCTTTTTATAGCCTGACGTTTGCCAGCAAGTAGCATCCCCCTGCATACAGCAGCCACCCGGATCACCTGGTAGCGTGTCGCCACACTTCCCGCAACTGCTTTTGCGCAGCTCTACCAACTGTTTATGCAGTAATTTATTGTCTTGGCGGATGAGGCCGAGCAAGTATTCCGTTACCTCATAAGGCTCCCTGGCTATTCTGCGCTGTTCACAGCCCTCTAAAATCATGGCCATTTCTTGGCTATCAACGCGCAAAGTGATCGTCGTAATGCCTTGCTCTTTATCGCGCTGGCGCTGGATGCGTTTACGTTCTGCTGATGTGGTCATGCTATTCCTCCGATTTCTGTTTTATTGCTTCTTTTCTCAGGTGTTCGCCAACAAGGCGTGTTTGTTCTGGTATCTGCTGATGCCATAGCGCGGTGATCCGGGTCAGTGCGGTGGTTGTTGCCGGCATGGTTTGCCGATAGAGACAACCGTCGGCCCGTGCCCGGTAGCGCTGCCCGTCGATAGTGACCGTTGCACCCCTGGCTACCGATTTCAAAATGCAGGCATCCAGACTGAAACCGATGGACTCGGCGAAGTTGCCGATCTGGCGTTCCAGCTTGCTGAGTGGTCGCTTGATTGTGTTAATGCCAGCACTGGCCGTGGATGGCCGGTGATTTTCACCCTCCTGGCCATCATCCAAACTGAAATAAGCCAGGGCACGTTGCTCTTGTTCGTGGCGCACCTGTTCCCGCCACCGCTTATTGCTGGCCGGATCTGGCAGTACCGACCTTATTGGTGGCAGATTTAGCCCCTCGTCTGGCAATGCGAAGCCCTCGGCGACAGCCATAAATGGATTTTTTATAGGTTCAGGCGGTGCGCTGCGAATTCTCCGGAGCATCAACCGCCGTTCCTTGTCGGTTAGTCGCTCAAAATCGAGGTTTTCAGGCGGTGGGGGTGACTCCTTAACCTGTTTGGTTTTTAACCTTTCAGTCGACACCGTACAGTTATTGACAGAACTCCGAGAGGGCGCAGGCGCGCCCTTAAGGTCAACAGCCAGGTCAACGGCACGGGCCGGAACAAACTTCCATTCCTTCGTGCGGGTGATGATCGGCGTGTCGATACCGACCGGCGGGGAAAAGACTCCCCGAATTCGGATCACATCTTCGCCATAGTCGTTGGTGGTTTCTGCCGGCTCATAATAGGTGCGGACAATCAGATCATCACGGCGGACGAACGGGCCGCCCTGGGCGTTGACGTATTCAGCCCAGCGGCCATAGTCGGCAGCATCATGCACGGCGGCAAAGTCGACGCTAAGGCCAACGGCAGTTTCATGATCTGACATCTTGCGCAATTCACGGAAAACCGTCACCGGTGCGCCGCCAATAAACTGAAACTGACGAATGCGCCAGCGGGCTGCCCAAGCGGATACCGCTGGGGCGACCTCTTTCAACTCTTTTCCGCTGTCGTCGTCCAGTTCGCCATCAAGCGCGTATCCGTCGATGTTCTTTGATATGTATTTAGCGATGTAACCGGTGGCACTGCCTTTTTCTGGATCAATGGCCTCGGCGTGAAAACGGGCTTTTCTTGACCGCTCGCTATACAGTTCGTCGGTATCTTCCGCGATGGCATAGGCGCGCAGGATGTCGCGCACCTTGCTGACTTCTTCCGGGCGCATAAATAACAGCATGTGCCAATGCGGTGTGCCATCGCCATGCGGCTCGGCTACCCGGATCCCGAAAATGCGGATTTTTTTGCGATGCAGTTTGGCGCGAGCGCGCTCCCATACATTGCGCAGATATCGCTGAGTTTCGTCCGGGCTGGCCCCACACCATTTGCGATTGCGGTGGCCATGTCTATTGGTGGCATGGAAACGGGAAGGGGCCGTGATGGTGTAAAACTCACCAACGAACCCCATTTCATTACAAATATCCTCAAAACCACGAATGCGGTTCATCAATTCGCAACGACGAATGGCCGGATTTGCGACGCTGTGATCGTACTTGTCGATCAGAGAAAAGCGGTTGCCTTCTTCGTCTTCCAGCTCCATCGATTTTAAAAACTCACGGGTGCGGCGCTTCTGCTCCCGCCAGTCGCTGACGGTTGGCCGACTGGCGTAGGGGGTGGCTTTTTTGCTGACGTGACCAATGGCAATATGCAAGTGCTCTTTCCAGCGGTCGGCATGACGTCGCAAACGGCGCAGCCACCAACCCTCTGACATCATGCGCATGACTGCCGGTGCAGTATTTTCAACGGTCATGTTCCAGGGGGCTACCTGATAGGTTTCCCACAGTGGCGGCGTTTGCTTAAACCGGCGGGTGAGTGCGGCGGCCCCTTTATATAGCGCCATGACGTTCAATAATTCAGAAGGCCGGCCAATCTCTTCATCGACTACGCTCAATTCTTGCTTGATGACATCGGCGATATCTTTCGCCAGCAGTTCAATATCAGATCGCCCTGCGTCCGGTAGACGATTAAATCGGTGGCATAGGGCGGCATCGCTATTGTTATCGGAAACGCGGTATTTCTCACTGACGAGATCAAGCCGTGGCAATACACGCTCAACAAAGTTTTTGGTTAAGTATGTATTGCCCCGGCGGATGCCCTGGGATTCTTCCAGCTTATTGATGTGGTAACGCACATCGCGTTGGATAAGCTGCGGCTGTTGTTCTAACAGATGATGAGCGCGCAGGGTAGCGGCGATCTGTTCTTCGCTCTGGCTATCTATTTCGGATGGGCGGTTGAGCGATGGGTCGATCTCCGGGCGTGGCGCATTCCAAGAGTATGCCCATTCAAAAGCAGGTGCGCCGCTGCCAGGATATGGCGGCGGCGGGGTTGGTGCGTGGCGTCCGCTAGGCTTTGTTGTCACTCTGCCTTACCTGGCGGTAATTTCTGTATCCAGCCAGCGTTAACATCCTGATTTCGCGGAGGCGTCGCCGCACATTCAGTTCGGGCGGATTTACGATCTATTCTGTCGATTTCCGCAATAATCATTGCAGCAGCACGCACAAGGTCAGAGCGACGATTCACATTTCCTGCCGGATTGAATGTTTCTAGCGGGAATGGCCAAAGGTTTTTAGCGCGCCGGCGGTAAGAGCCAACACAATTAAATCCCGCTCCAGATATTGCATATGCGGCACCGCCGAGCGCCAGAACGCCATCAATGTAGCCATCATCATGAGCATCATCCCGGCCTTGATCACGCTGGCGCTGGCGCTCTGAAATAACATCTCTGATGGCTTGGGTGCGCAGGCTCTCATTATCTTTGCCTGCCTTAAATGCGGCTTTTAAGTCGATACGTAGGCGGTCTGATGGTTCTCTGTTTTCTGATTCAAGCCATTGATCGAATGTTAAAGGCTGGCTCAGTTTTTTTGGGTTGCTCATGGTTGAGGTTCCCCTTGGATCATCAGGAAAACGATCATCGCCGCACGCAGGGGCCGGTCAGCACAACTCGTAAACTCATGTCCAGTTGGTGCTTGTGCTCGGCACCATTCTTTGGTTGCGCTGCTTTCGAACGTGATATCAATTTTGTGCTTAACGACGATCTCCCAGGAATACGCTGGATTTTTGCAATACTCAGGCAGAATTGAGCGATAACTGTCCTTAGACTTGGCGATAAAGTTGTAAATGCCGTCGTATCCGTCAGCATATCCAACGCCTTGAAATTCGTATCCCTGCGCACGAGCAACAAGCTTATTGATTTCTAAATCACTGAACTGGTTATAGTCTGTCATTACTCATCCCCCTCTACGGTGAAGCCCTGTTTTTTCAGCAGTGCGGCTTGTTCAATACGGTTGGCATTCCAGCCCTTTACATGGCCGGTGTCATAATCATCTTCCCCCGCCCATAGTGTCCGCTCATCGGTCAACCGCACCGGCGTAGCCAGCCGCTTTTCTGCCCTGTCGATGCGTTCTCCTGCCATTTGCAGTGCCTGAACTGATTTATCGAGCAACGCCTGAAGGCGTTCGGCCCGCGCTTGTGATGCTTCCATGTCGGCAAGTAGGGTGGTGAGCAGCTTCTTCTCTGTCCATGCAAGATATTGCTGAACAGGCTCTAAATCGGCGGCGCCACAATCGACCAGCTCCTCTACGATTTCCCGCGCCAGTTTGTTCAGTTTCTTATTCACGCTTGAGTCTCCAGAGCGGTGATAATTTCGTACATAGCTTTTGGCGGTACGGCGTTGCCAGCCATGTGAACGCAAAGCCTGTGCGATGGCGGTTTGATGTAGTCGTCAGGGAATGACATCGCGAGCATGTTTTCGTCTTTGTTCAACATGCGCATGCGATAACCGTCGACTATCGCCCACCGATCGCGGGTAGTGATTGTGCCGATGGGGCGGGAAAGAGAACGTCCGGTTTTGGTGTTGCCGTAATAGCTGAAAAGGAACCTTTCGCCGAACTCTGCGCGCCCATTCTTAACCCGCTCAAGTGTTGCAGCAGCACGGCCCGGCTTTTCGACGGGTTGCCAGGTGTTGGCGTCGAAGTCGATAATGGTGCTGGCTGGCACATGTGGCATTTTGGGGAGTTTCAGAAACAGCGGTTTTTTGCTGCGAGTGGCGATGATGAACAGCCGCACGCGGTTTTGAGGAACGCCGAGATCAGCACAATCAACGATGTGCGGAGCGAGAGAATACCCCAACGCCTGCATTGCCGCTTCCCATGCGGGGTAAAGCTCCCATCGAAGGAACTCCGGCACGTTCTCGACGATGATTTTCGGCATTTTGTGGTATTCCGCAGCGGAAACCACCGCCCATGCAGTGGATCGGCTGGCGTCATGCTGTGCATTTCCCGCTTTCTTTCCGCGCGCCTTGCTATGGCCTTGGCAGCATGGTGAGGCCATCATCAGATCATGCTTAGGCATTAGCGACCAATCTGCCTGGTGTAAGTCCTGGCAAACGTGGATAGCGCCGGGGTGATTCTTTTCATGGGCTTCGACAGCGGCTGGCCAATGATTGCCAGCCCAAACCACGTCTGCACCCGCCATTTTTGCACCAGTGGATGAACCGCCCAAACCGGCAAAGAGGTCGCTCACTTTCAGCATTTGAATGGCCCTTGCTCAATGCTTAACATGACGTAACCCGGTTTCCACGGATACATGTCGGTGATATGGGTGATACGAACCCAAACATGCTGACCAGAAAAACCCTCCAGCCCGTCGCAGTCTTTCAACCAGCCGTGTTCGTATAAGCACAACAGATCGCCTACTGCGTATTCCCTATCGTTGATACGGAACTCTGCCTTCTTTTCGCCACTAACTACCGCCGCGAAGTATTCAGGCAGGATCTTGAGGTCATGCTTATTCATGCGATTACACCCATGATGAATTTGCCGTGCAGTTGGTTCAGGCAGCGCATAGTGCGAAAACGTGGGCGATATTGCAGACGTTTGGGGACGCATTGACCATTCACTTCATACAAATGGCCGTAGCTGTACCAGCGATTGCTAACCCATACGTCGTAGCCCTGTCCATGCAGGGAAAAAGTTACGCAATGTCGACTTGCTGAAATCACCTTCCCTTCATCCATAAGCTTGATCAGCTGTGCGTCCCAATCAGCGTTAAATGGCTCTTGGTACATGGAAAACAGGGTGTTACCGATATGCCTCAAATAATCATTAAACATTTGCCGCCCCCATAGTTGCGATGATCTCACCGGCGCGCGTGCGGCCAGCGGCATTGGCGCTGACTGATCGGCGGGCGGTGGTGGTGGTGATATTGAAATCGGAGTAAAGCGCCAGCGCGGCGGCTGTTTCGCTATTTGATGCCACAACGTGGCGACCACGACGGGCGGCGATACGCAGCATACGGGCCAGCTTTCGCTGTTGCTCGCTGGTAAAACCGTCGGTGTGGTAACTTGTGAAATTGGCGGATTTGGATGCAGGGATGTACGGCGGATCGCAGTAAATCACATCGCCAGCCTGCGCCATCCGGATCGATTCCTGGAATGTGCAGCACAGGAAAATAGCCTTTTTGGCCTGTGCTTTCTCAGCAAATGAATGGATCTCGTCTTCGGGAAAATATGGTGCTTTTCGATGACCGAACGGCACATTGAAATCGCCGCTGAGGTTATAGCGGCAAACGCCGTTATAACCGTGACGATTCAAGTAAAGGAACTGCGCCGCGCGATACAGAAAGTTGCTGTCACAACGCAGGTTAAAATCAGCACGGACTGCGTAATAACCAACTTCGTCGGCCTGTTGTTTAAACAGATTGCGAGCCTCCCTAATCAGTGCGGCAGGCTGGTTTTTAGCGACGTTATGGAAGTTGATCAGATCGCTGTTGATGTCACACAGCAGATAGCTGTCGTAATCGGTATTGAGGAATACCGCACCGGAGCCGACGAACGGCTCAACCAGGCGCTTACCCTCCGGCAGATGCTGCCGCAGTGTGTCGATGATGCTGGCTTTGCTGCCGAGCCATTTCAGCGCGGGCCTCATGCGTCACCTGCTTTCGATGAAATGTCAGCAACGGTGAAACCTGCCAGCTCCTTACCTTCGTACACTGCCGCAATGACATCAGGGAAAATCAAGGCATTAATGATTCCGATCAGGCCGACGATATAAGCGCCATTTGGGCGCTGGCCAACGGTAGCCGTAGTTTTCCCGGCGAATAACTCAGAGCATTCAACGCGATGATCGACCAGCGCGGTGATGGCGTCGGCGTCGGCCTTAAATAATTGTTGAAGAGTATCGACAGCTTTCTGTGCACTCAGATCTTGCGGTGCAAATTTTCTGCCGCCAGTAACCATTGAGACAAGCACGCCGAGAGTGGTCAAACAATCTGAAAGGGCGCGGTGCGGCGTTCCTTCGATAATTACGCCTTGCTGTTCAGCGGCGGCTGTCAGCTTTTGCCACTTGTATCCGACGCGCTCGCTCTTCTGGCCGTAGAATTTTGCGTAGACCAACATGGCGCATTCAAATGTTGGGCCGACCTTAATGCTGCTATCGGTTTTTACATTCCAGACAGCATCCGTCTGCTTAAGCAGGCGCTTATCGTACCAGGCGTTATAAGTGACTACTGTTTTGTCATCAGTTACCTGATCTACCAATTTTTGCACCTCCGGCCATGTTGGCGCTTGCTCCACCATGTCATTCGTGATGCCGTGTATTGCAGTCGCTTCGGCTGGGATAGAAATTGATGGTTTCACCAGTGTGTTGATCAGTGGCTTGCCAGTGGTATCAATGATGGTGATTTCCACGATCTCGGCGTCTTCGCCAAGTCCGGTGGTTTCGGTGTCCAGAATCAAACAGTCATTATCCAACCACTGCTGTACTTGTTGTTGTGGTGTCATGGTTTACCCCTTCATGTGTCGTGATTTGGCTTCGCGATGTTCCTGGCAGTGCACGCAGGTAGTTACGCCATGTATCAGGCGGCGGCGCTGATCGGGGATGGAGGTACCGCATTCTTCGCAGTGGAATGCAGAAGGCCCGCAAGGCTGCGGGCGGGCGTTTTTGATTTGGGCGTCAAGGATCAGCTGATGCCGTTCCTGTGCCATGTCGATTTGATCGGCCATCTGGCGTCCTTAGTCGTAATTGCGTTCTTCTGGCTGCAAAAACTGCCGATTAAAAGCCCGGCAGAACTTGAAGTAACGGTATGCAAACAGACCGACCAGCCCGAAAGCTATGACGGCCCATACAGTGGCTAGGGCAAGTGCAACGGATAAACCCGTCATTTTCGGTACTCCACGTTGTATGTTTCGTGAGTCATTAACCGCCAATCCTTACCGCCGTTTTTACTCAGCAAGCGCCAGCGATAGCCAATATCTATTTTCAGGTAGCCGTGTGGCTTAATACGGCGAAATACCCGATTGCCTCGGCGAAACTGAGTTAATAAAGAAATGGCTTTACGGTAGACGTCTGGCTTGGCAGCGGTGCCAGCAAGCGTTATCACTGTGCAACCCCCTGAGAATTAGTGGCCCCAACATTTTGACGGGCACTTATCCAGCTTTTCAGCATGGAAATAATTTGCTCGCGGGTAGCGTTGTCGGCTTCTAAATGTTCAACTCGCGCGCTTAACAACTCCAGAAGTTGCAACCGCGAGGAGCGGCGGGCTTCCGTCAGTAATTCCATTAATTCAACATCATTCATAAAACCCCCTGAATTCAGGATGTGAGAAACCCGCCACCGTAAAGGCAGCATTGATTTCTATTCAGTAATTAGGCGTGGTTATTTAGTCGCAATCGCCCAGATGCATTAATGTGGGAATGGTAATACTTAATTTCTGTAATGCTTTAATACCGCGATAAATTGCCCGACGTTCAGCGATGCTCATATCTTCAAATTTCATATTTATGTGCTGCGCTGTTAGCTCTACACGGCTATTAGTATTTGCCAATGTACAAATGGCCATCTTTTCGGCCTTCATTAACTTGTCATAAAAACAGGCTGTATGATTTTTATTCCTTGCGTTAGCAAGTAATTGCTTGGCGTTATCAACGAACTTTCCAGCCGATTTAACCTGTTCTGCCGTCATGCTCATAAAAATACCTCATACTTTATTGCCTATTTGGTAGCGCGCCCTATGACGCCAATCACCCACCAGTTAATGGAAAGGTGCGCTACCAGATAGGGCCGGGCTTTCCCGGCTATCAGATGAAATTCGCGATTTCGCGCGGGAATGGGATATCACCGTTATTGCAACGTGACACCAAGCCATCAATAACGGCAGCGGCTACGCCATCGCCTGCGGCTTCTGCGGCGCTCAATAATCCGGTGAGTCCAATACTTAGACGGAATGCATGGTCATTCAATGAGACGGCGCGGACTGCTGGCGCTATTGCACTGGCCGCATTAATATTTTGTGCCTTGCCGTGATATTGCGTAAGCAGGTCGTTAACCAAAATGATGTATGCCTGTTTCATGCTGCCACCTGGTGCTGTGCGTAAAGTTGGTCGATATAGCCGGTTGCCTGCGCTTGCGCATCGAACAAGCCGTAAGACTGATCACCCTGGCTGACTTCATACCTGGCAGACGGTGTTACAGCCTTGCGCGGGCGGTAAGTAATGACAAAGCCGCGATAGCGTGATGAATTGCGGCTTATTTTGGTGATAGCGTGTTCAATTGGCTGCATATTCCCGTCTCAACTATTGGCTATTGCGTCTTTCAGCATGGCGACGAGGTTCACTTCGATCTTGTCCTTCGGATTCACCTTCGGACGAATGATGATCCGGCCATCCCTAACCATTCGCCGACAAGTGCCGATCGGTAACCGCGTCATTTCCGCATAGGCATCAAGGGAAACGTAGCCGGTAGGAACGGTGATGTTTATCGTGGTGTTCCCCATGAATGACCCCGTTACTCAGCCTGAAAAGATTCAATACCGCGCAGGTACAAAAGGCGCGCCATGCTTGAAACAGAACGGCTTTGTGTGGCCGCTATTGCCTCCAATTCCGATATTTCTTGGTTTGACAAGCTCATCGGAATTCTTTTTTTTCCAGCGACTCCGCGCGGTAATCGCGAGCGCTGATCATGATTGGCTTGTTTCATAGTGTTATATTGTGATCCACTAAGTTCCTGTACAACACAATCTAAGGAAGAAATGTTCCTATGTCAATCGGAAATGAGGAATTATTGTTCCTGATAGGCTCCCGCTTGCGCGAAGAAAGGGAAAAATCAGGTCACAGCCAAGAATCCATGGCTTCAAATTTTGGGATATCAACCCGCACTTGGGGTAAGTATGAGCGTGGGGAAACTATGCCCGATGCTGCGACACTTGCGATGTTAAATAGCCATTACGGTGTAGACGTTGCTTATGTGCTAACTGGCGTAAAAACTCCGCAATCAAGCATTTCTGTAGAGGAGCAACGATTAGTGGATAATTACCGAGCAATGGACGACTCGGCACGGTTAAATATACAGGCGGTTGGCGATTCGTTCGCGCATTCAAAACCAATTAAAAAGGTAGGTGAGAAATGAAAGGATTTAATACTCAATTATCGTATTTTTTAAAAAGCATATTTATATTATTTTTCGCAATTCTGGCTTTAAGCACAAATAGTGCCTTTGCCAAGGATTGGTATCAAGGCGGAACGCTCCACGAAGCCAATGCGCTCACATGGCAAAAGGCTACTCAGCAAAACAAGCTTGCCACCTGCGCTGATTTCATTGCTGGGTTGTATAGCAAGGATTTATTGGCACCGGAAATAAGCGAAAAAATGAAATCAGTTGAGGATTTCAAACCTTATGCTTCTGAATTAGTAAAACAACTTGATGCAGCTTTTGCACCAGAATCAGACCCGGCTCAGAATAAGAAAATGTTTACTAACCAAACTGTCAAATCAACAGCAATGATGCTCATGATCATGATGAAGTGGGTACAAAATTAATGGCTGTCAGCAAACTTCCGTCGGGAAAATGGTTGTGCCAGTGCTTCCCGTACGGGCGTGACGGGAAGCGTGTTCGAAAGCAGTTCGCCACGAAAGGAGAGGCGCTTTCTCATGAGCGCCGCCTCATGGCAAATAAAAAAGCCGTCGAAGTCGGAAACGGTGCGGTTAAATTGGCCGACCTGATCCAACGTTGGTATGACATGCACGGCAAAACGCTGACATCCGGGGAATCGCGACTTTCAAAACTTCAAGCCATTTGCGAACGATTAGGCGACCCTATGGCGCATGAGGTCGATAAAAATATGTTTGCCGTTTACCGTGAGCGCCGGCTGGCTGGTGAATGGCTGGCTAAGGGCCGTAAAACGATAAAAGAGGCCACGGTTAACCGTGAGCAATCATATCTACATGCCGTGTATTCTGAACTGAAACGACTGGGAGAATGGGAAGGCAATAATCCACTTGATGGCATTCGCCAGTTTAAAGAGGGTGATCAGGAGTTGTCATTCCTTTACCCCGATGAAATTAAGCGGCTATTGGCGGCCTGCGATGATTCGGATAATAAAAGCCTCGGCATTATAGTTCGCCTTTGCTTGGCTACCGGCGCAAGGTGGGGGGAGGCTGAGTCAATGCGACAATCTCAGGTATTGCCTGGGCGCGTATCGTTTATTAACACCAAGAGCAACAAGAACAGAACGGTTCCCATATCAAAACGGTTACAGGCTTTGCTGCCCAAAACACGCGGTGCGCTTTTTACCTCGTCATATGATGCGTTCAAGCATGCGCTTAAACGGGCTGGTATTGAATTGCCAACGGGGCAACGCACACACGTTTTGCGGCACACATTCGCTAGTCATTTCATGATGGGTGGTGGCAATATTTTGGTGCTTCAACAAATACTAGGCCACAGTACAATCATGATGACAATGCGCTATGCGCACTTTGCCCCTGATCACCTGGAGGCGGCCTTAACGCTGAATCCATTTGATAAAATTCTGGATGAGAACAGTCCCGGAAAAGTGGCAGCAGAAACGCATATTGCGCTATAGCGGTCTACGATGAGCAATTGCAAGAGGCTGATTATACATAACTTATTGAAATGAAAAGCATGTTGAAGCTTTTTAAAATCCCTCGGCTTATGGCTGTGCGGGTTCAAGTCCCGCCCCGGGTACCAGGAAAATAAATTCAAGAATAACAAAGCAATAAGTAGTAATGTCGTGACCGCCGGAAGGCGGTTTTTTTGTATCTGAAATCCTCTTCA
>NZ_DASYBS010000026.1:0-72589 GCF_036500665.1 Cedecea sp. | reverse complement strand
AGGGGAAGATTTGTCCCCGTCTCTCATCGGCCCCGGTTATGACCCAACTCAAGCGGGGTTGAGCTGTCGGGAACAGCGAAAGAGAGCGATCGTCGGGAACGAATCGCGAACGACCCCGAATGTTTGGGTGATAGCCGGTGGATTTACCGCTTCAGCGGCGATGAGCTCGCCGGGCGTCGGGGGTTGTCAGGGGGCATGGCGTAATGCCACCTGACACGTTCACCGTTTGCAGAAGTGGCAGTGATAATCCACCTTACGGGTGAACGGAAAAACAATGGAATGGAAGAGTACCCCCTTACTGGGTTTTAAAGAGGAGGCTAATCAACTCCATGTCTATGGCAATAGTCACCCCATTAAACTCACATGCGCCGCTACAATCTTCCAGCCTGACGAAAACCTTACCCAGGTCTGCATCTGGCGGCCGACTTTATCGCTGCCTTCGCGTGTAAACTCGGTGCTTGCCACCGCCAGCTCGTCGCTAAATGTCGTGATGACGGTATTTCTCAACTGGCGATCCAGCCCCTTCGGCGAACGCCCGTTGCGGAAAGCGCGGATCTGCTCGATGCCATACAGGTTTTCCGTTGCGCCGTAGCGCACGGTGCGGGCATCCTCCCAAAACAGCTCATCCAGAACGGCGACGTCGTTGGTAATCAGCGCCTGCTCATAGCGATAAAATGCCGCAGTCACTTCGTTTAAAACGGCCGGGCGGTCAATATTATCTCGCATCATTTAACTTACCTTTGTCTGTAAAATACCCTGAATTTCCAGTCGCCGTGCGGCTTGCAGGCAAGTGTCTTCCCGCCACGGCGCGGCAATTAATTGCACGCCAATCGGTAAACCGCTGGCCGCGATCAGCGGGGCGCTGACGACCGGCAGTCCGAGGAAAGAGATCGGCTGCGTCAGGATCCCCATACTGGCTTTGACCGGGATCTCCTGCCCGTTGATATGCATGGTTTGCTGGCCGATAAGCGTGGCGCTGCAGGGCGTGGCGGGGGCAATAAGCAGATCAAAATGGTCAAATAGCGGCAGCGTGCGATCGCGGAACCAGGCGCGGAAGCGCTGGGCCTGTGTGTACCAGGCCGACGGCGTCATGGCCCCGGCCAGCAGGCGTTCGCGTGAATTAGGTTCGAAGCGTTCAGGACGGGTACGCAGGGCAGGCAGGTACTGATTGCCCCCTTCGGCGGCGGTCAGCAAAAAAGCCGCCGAGCGGGCGAGATCGGCTTCCGGCATAGAAACCTTTTCCGAGGCCTGGAGCGCTTTGGCTACCCGGCTAACGGCCTCTTTTGCATCTGCATCACACCAGTTTTCGAAGAAGCCATCGAGCACCGCCACGCGAAGCGGCGTATCACGATCAAGCGCTGTATAAACGGGCTCAATGGCGCGGGAGGCCTGAAAAGGATCGCTGCCGTCATAGCCTTGCAGCACATCGTAAACCGCCGCGACATCCTCCACGCTACGTGCCAGCGGGCCAATATGATCGAGGCTGGCGACAAAGGGATGGCTGCCGCCGCGCGACAGGCGGCCAAAGGTAGGTTTCAGGCCAACAAGCCCGCAAAGTGACGACGGGACACGGATCGAGCCGTTGGTGTCGGTGCCGAGGGTAAAATTGACCATCCCGGCAGCGACGGCGGCGGCCGATCCGCCGGAAGAGCCGCCCGCAATGCGTGCAAGATCGTGTGGGTTTTTGGTTGCGCCGTAATGGCTGTTTTCCGTAGTGAAGCCGTAGGCGTAGGCATCCATATTCACTGCGCCGCTCAGCATAGCGCCTGCTTTTTGTAGCTGAGTTATGGCGAAGGCATCGGCCGTGGCAGCGGGCTCTGCGGCAAACAGCTCGGCACCGGAAAGGGTAGTCAGCCCTTTAATGTCGAAGATATTTTTTACTGCGTAAGGCACGCCCGCCAAAGCGGGAAGCGCGCTGCCGCTGGCAATCAGCCTGTCGAGCGACGCGGCTTCTTCCAGCAGGCGAGACTGGGTCACCCCGGTAAAGGCGTTAATTTGCTGATTCTGCTGCTCAATTCTGGCCAGCGTTTGTTGGGCCAGCTCGGTTGCCGAAAAGGTTTTGTCCCGCAGCCCCTGACGAGTCTGGCGAATAGAAAGGGCGGTCATAGTGAATAGACTCCGGCGGTTTCCTGACGATCGGGAAGCGGAAATGCCATCAGCGGCTCCGCCATGGCCGCAATGCGCGCCAGCTGAAACTCCAGCTCTTTCCGGCGTTCGTCGGTCAGCGGTACGGCGAGCAGTTGCTCCATAAGCGCAATGTAGTTCTGCCAGTCAAAAGAAGGTTGATTCATCAGTATGTTCCTCAAAAACCTGCGGCGCTGCCGTTGCTGCGCGGATCCCACGCACCTTCAAGCATGCCATTAGTGTGCCTGACGATGGCGCCAGCGTGGCCGACGACTTCGCTGAATGCGGGCAGCGTTTCTACCTCGTGGCCCAGGGCCTGGAGTTCGGTAAAGGTGTCGGGGCTGAAGCGGCTTTCAAGCTTAAGGCTGTCGGAAGCTTGCCCCCAGGTGCGGCCCAGCAGCCAGCGCGGGGCGGAGATCGCCTCCTGCAGGTTGATGCCCTGCAGCACGTAGCGGGTAAATATCGTCGCCTGAGTCTGCGGCTGCCCATCGCCGCCCATCGAGCCGTAAACCAGCGTTCTGCCGTCGGCGAGCCTTGCCGCCGCCGGGTTCAGGGTATGGAACGGTTTTTTGCCCGGAGCCAGCGCCAGCAAATGGTTTGGGTCCAGGCTGAAAGAAGCGCCTCTGTTTTGCCAAAGCACGCCGCTTTTTGGCAGCACAACGCCGCTGCCAAACTCGTGATAGATACTTTGAATAAACGACACGGCCAGACCGTTACCGTCGATAACGCCCATCCAGACGGTGTCACCGGGGCCTTTGCCTTTGCCCCACGGCGCGGCGGTTTTGTCGTCAATTTGCCCGGCGAGCCGATCGAGTGATTCGGGATCTAACAGGTTCTGTATTGACGTGGTGATGTGGCGCGGGTCGGTGATATGCACGTCGCGCAGCGCAAAGGCCTTTTTGGTCGCTTCGACAATACGGTGCACTGTCTGTACTTCATTTGCATTTGCCATGGATAAGCGATCGGTGATGCCGAGGATCGCCAGCGAAACCAGCCCCTGAGTGGGCGGAGCGAGATTGAAAACCTCACCTGCCTGATGTTCAAGCCGCAGCGGCTTCGTGCGCGTTGCCCGGTGCTCAGCAAGGTCAGCCGCGGTAATCGGAAGTCCCAGCTCCGCCAGCTCTTCGGCAATAACCGAGGCCAGCGGGCCGCGATAAAAACTGTCCAGGCCTTCCTGCGTCATACGCGTCAGGGTTGCCGCTAGCCGAGGCTGCGTGAACCGGCTGCCGGTCGCCGGAACTTCGCCGTGCTGCAGGAAAGTGTCAGCAAAACCCGGTACATCGGCCAGTTCGGCATATTTGCTTTGCGTCGCATTCGCCTGAGAAGCGGTGACAGGAATACCGTCAGCCGCATAGCGAATCGCATCGGCCATCAGGCGCGAAAGAGGCAACTGCCCGCCGCCAATCTCCGATGACACTTTCAGGGCTTCTGCCCAGCCGCTGACGGTGCCGGGCACGGTCAGTGCGGCCCGGGTGCCGCGATGGGGAATGGCGCGTTCTCCCCGGTAGAAATCCAGTGACGCCAACGAACCGGCGGCGCCGCTGGCGTCGATGGCGACAGGTTCGCCCTCCGGGGGAACAATCAGCCAGAATCCGTCGCCACCGATGCCGTTCATATGCGGGTAAACCACCGCGATGGTGGCGGCCGCGGCGACCATGGCTTCAATGGCATCGCCACCGTGACGCAGGACGGACAGCGCGCTTTCAGAGGCCAGATGATGGGGCGCAACCGCCATGCCACCGGGGGCCATATTGCTTTGCATGTTTTTCTTCTCTTGCAGGTATTCCGCTCGGGTAGGGAGTCAGAAGCAAGAGATGTTCCAGGTTGACGAAGATCGTTTCACTGTGTCAGGCTTCGGTGAAACAAAAGTTACAGGAGTCATCATGAAACAGTTAGACGAGCGCTTGCGGGCTTCATGGGCATTATTTTCCCCGCAGGAACAGCGCGTGGCCTCGTTCATTGTTGACCATTTTGATGACTTGATTAGCTATAACAGCGCCGAGCTGGCGCGGCTTTCAGGGGTATCAAAGGCTACCGTGAGCCGCCTGTTTAAACGGCTGGGCTATGAGCGCTATAAAGACATGCGCGAAGAGCTACGCACCCTGCGTCAGAGCGGCATGCCGCTGACGGAGAATCGCGATGCGGTACAGGGCAACACGCTGCTGGCACGCCATTACAAGCAGGAAATGGCGAATCTCACTCACCTTGTTAATCAGCTGGAAGCCAGCCCGTTTGCTGAAGTAATCAACGCGCTGGTTAATGGCAAACGCATATTTATCATTGGGATGAGAAACTCATGGCCGGTGGCAGTGCACTTACGCCAGCAGCTGTTGCAGACTCGCAGCGGCGTATTGCTTCTTCCGCAGCCGGGGCAAACGCTGGCGGAAGAGTTGGTCGATATTGGCCCGGAAGATTGCGTGGTCACCGTGGCGTTTCGTCGCCGGCCGCGCATTATCAAGCCGCTGCTCGCCAGTTTACAGCAGCGCGGTATACCGCTGGTGGTGCTGAGCGAGTCTGCTTCGTCAGGGCTGGCTGCGTATTCGCGCTGGCATCTGAGCGCACCGCTCGACAGCGTTTCGGCGTTTGACAGCTACAGTAGCGCCATGAGTCTGGTGAATTTACTGGCAAATGCGGTACTGCATGAGTCATTGACCAGCGGGCGTCAGCGTATCCATAATATCGCCGAATTGTATACAGAGCTGGATGAGCTCGAACAACGTTAATGCTCCTCGCTGGTGCAGTTGCACGCTGCGGGGGAGCCAGAATGGATCATCGTTTTTACTCCACCCTGTTTTTCCGTGCTGGCCCTGATAACGCCAGCCGGAAAAAAATTTGCCTGCGGCTGGCACATTAGTTGCAAAAGAAGCTTACAAGAATCTTTTGTTTCAATCTCAGACTCAAGGAATCGCCATGTTTGATATTCAGCACTTCCCACAGATCAATCCGCCGCACCGTTTGCTGATGGGGCCTGGCCCGATCAACGCCGATCCGCGCGTGCTGCGCGCGATGGCGAGCCAGCTTATTGGCCAGTATGATCCGGTCATGACGGGCTATATGAATGAGGTAATGGTGCTGTACCGTGAGCTCTTCCGCACGGAAAACAAGTGGACGATGTTGGTGGACGGCACTTCCCGCGCCGGGATCGAGGCCATTTTGCTGTCGGCTATTCGGCCTGGTGATAAAGTGCTCGTGCCGGTATTTGGCCGCTTTGGTCACCTGTTGTGTGAGATTGCCCGCCGTTGCCGCGCCGAAGTGCACACCATTGAAGCGCCGTGGGGCGAAGTGTTCAGTCCGCAGCAAATCGAAGATGCCATCAAAGCGGTGAAACCTCGCTTGCTGCTGACCGTGCAGGGCGATACTTCCACCACGATGCTGCAGCCGCTGGCCGAGCTCGGTGAGATCTGTCGCCGTCACGGCGTGCTGTTTTACACCGACGCCACGGCATCGTTTGGTGGAAATGAACTGCTCACCGATGCCTGGGGACTGGATGCCGTTTCCGCCGGGCTGCAAAAGTGCCTCGGCGGCCCGTCAGGTAGCTCACCGGTAACCCTTAGCCCGCAAATGGAAGAGGCCATTCGTCGCCGTAAATGCGTGGAAGAGGGCATTCGCACCGCGGCCCATCAGGACGGGGACGAAGAGATGATCTACTCCAACTACTTCGATCTGGGCATGGTCATGGATTACTGGGGGCCGGAGCGCCTGAACCATCACACCGAAGCCACCAGCATGCTGTTTGCCGCCCGCGAGTGCGCCCGTATCATTCTCGAAGAAGGTCTGGATGCCGGTATCGCCCGCCACGAGCTGCACGGCAGGGCGATGGTGGCGGGGATCCAGGGCATGGGGCTGGAAACCTTCGGCAACCTTGACCACAAAATGAACAACGTCCTTGGCGTAGCGATCCCAGCCCAGGTTCACGGTGAGGAAGTGCGCAAGCTGTTGCTGGAAGACTTCCATATCGAGATCGGCACCTCCTTTGGCCCGCTGCAGGGCAAAATCTGGCGCATTGGCACCATGGGCTATAACGCCCGCAAAGACTGCGTGCTGCAAACGCTCGCCGCGCTGGAAGCGGTACTTAACCATCTCGGCTTTAAAAGCGTGCAGGGTGAAGCCATGCAGGCGGCGTGGAACGTTTACGCGCAGGGTGCCCGCTAATGGTCGCGCCGCTTATGGATGTGAGTTATGCAGAGGTTGCCGCCCAGCGCGTCATGGACAGGGCCGACCAGCTGGCCGCCATCAGCGAAAGCGCGGGGCAGCTGACTCGCGTTTACCTTTCCGTGCAGCATCTGCGGGCGAACCAGCTGGTGGCCGGCTGGATGGCGCAAACGGGCATGACGACCTGGCAGGATGCTGTGGGCAATATTTGTGGGCGCTATGAAGGTAAGCAGGAAGGCGCGAAGGCCATCCTGCTGGGCTCGCACCTTGATACGGTGCGCAACGCCGGGCGCTACGACGGCATGCTTGGCGTTCTGTGCGCGCTGGAAGTGGTCGCGTATCTGCACCAGCACAACCTCCAGCTTGAACAGGCTATAGAAATTGTTGGTTTCGGCGATGAAGAGGGAACGCGCTTTGGGATCACATTGCTGGGAAGCCGTGGGCTAACCGGCACCTGGCCCGGGCACTGGCTGAACTGTGAAGATGCCAGCGGCGTCAGCGTGGCCCAGGCAATGGTTCTGGCTGGTCTGGATCCCTCGCGCATTGCCAACGCAGAGCGTCCGAAAACTGACTTTAGTGCCTACCTGGAGCTGCATATCGAGCAGGGCCCGGTGCTGGAAGAAGAAGACCTGGCGCTTGGCGTGGTAACGGCGATTAACGGCGCGTGCCGCCTGAACTGCAGTTTTACCGGTCACGCCGGTCATGCGGGGACGGTACCGATGGCGCTGCGCAAAGATGCGCTGGCCGCCGCCGCCGAGTGGATGACATTGATTGAAACGACCACTCGCCGCTATGGCCCTGATGAAGTCGCAACGGTGGGAACGTTAAGCTGTGCGCCCGGTGCGGTGAACGTCATTCCCGGTGACGTTAAGCTAACGCTGGATATTCGCAGCCCGCACGATGAAAGCCTGGAACGTTTGCTGAATCAGCTTCTTGCTGAAGGCGAGGCGATTGCGGCCCGGCGCGGAGTTCAGTTTAGCGCGGAAGCCTACTATGCTATCCCGGCCACCCCGTGTGATGCGAAGCTCCAGGCCACGCTGGCACAGGCGGTCAGTGACGTTCAGGGACGCTGCCTTTCGCTACCAAGTGGTGCAGGGCACGACGCTATTGCTATCGCTGAACGTTGGCCGAGCGCGATGCTGTTTGTCCGCTGTGAGAAGGGGATTAGCCACCATCCGGCAGAGGCGGTGATCGAAAGCGATGTGGCGCTTGCCGTCCAGGCTTTCACTCAGGCCGTGACAAAACTGGCAGGGGAATAGCAGAATGCCGGCCTGAGCAGGCCGGCATTCTACTCACTACAAACTGAACGGATCGGCATCCTGCCATGCCGGGAACTTCTCCCGGTATTCTCTCAGCGCGATCAGCGAGAGATCGGCATCCAGCCTTGCCGCCTGGTGAGGCTCGGCGCTGGCAAGGATCTCGCCCTGCGGGCTGATAATCCGGCTATCACCACGGTAATGATGGCCGTTGCCGTCGGTGCCTACGCGGTTACAGCCTGCGACATAAGCCTGATTTTCAATGGCGCGCGCCTGCAGCAGGCTTTGCCAGTGCAGTGAGCGTGGGGCTGGCCAGTTGGCGACGTACAGCGCCAGGTCGTAGTCGTTGCGGTTGCGTGACCACACCGGGAAGCGCAGGTCATAGCAAACCAGCGGTAAAATTCGCCAGCCGCGCCACTCAATAATCACGCGTTCTTCACCGGCCTGGTAGTGATGATGCTCATCCGCCATGCGAAAAAGGTGGCGCTTATCGTAGAAATGCACTTTGCCGTCCGGCTGTACCAGCAGGAAGCGGTTAACCGGCCCGCGCTCGGTTTGCAAAGCCGCGCTCCCGGCGATCATCGCCTGAGTTTGCTGGGCTTTGAACTGCATCCAGTCAACCACTTCCTGTTCAGGCATAGACTGCACGGCAGCTTCCATCGCGAAACCGGTGGTGAACATTTCCGGTAAAATAATCAAGTCACGCCCGCGTACGCCCTCCAGCAGCACATCAAAGTGACGCAGGTTTGCGGCACCGTCCATCCAGACGAGCGGTTGTTGCAGAACGGAAACTTTCAGACCAGACACAATCGGCAGCCTCTTAGCAGAATATTTCTTTCACTGTAGCACGAGAAAACGCGCTTTTGTTGGCAATAAAAGGAGTGATGATGGGTAACACCGTTCACTCAAAGAGCGTTAAGTGGTCGGTGTTACCCCAGGGCCGGGTGCCGCAAAACGGGGATGCTAACTGACAGAGCAGATCAGGTTTCCGGCATGGCAGAGGAGTGGTGGGTGGAAATTTTCCACTGAGCGCCATCCCAGGCATAAGTAAAAGTATAACGTGCTGAAATTTTTGAATTATCCGCGAAGGTAAAGGTATATGTTCCGGCGTCTACGGCTTTATTACAGCCCAGACGAATAGTCCGGCTATCGATGTTGCCAACGGGTTTTTTCGCCAGAAATTTCTCAAAATAATCAAGCCGTTCTGCTTCCGTCAGGCGCACTTTATTGGATGCTGTAGGCAATAAAACGGCATCACTTAGATAATTATCCGTGACCTTTTTTGCTTCTCCCGTTTTTAAAGCGCTGTTCCATCTCTCAAAGAGTCCTTCAATCTGCAGCCTGTCGGCCTTAACGCAGTGGGAGGCGGTGGTGGCCCACGCCGGTGCCGCGATCAGCATTAACGAGCCAACAATTCCAATGGTTCTTTTCATCTTCATTCCTTTAGGCAGGGGGGATCCTGCGGTAAGAAGTATCAGTGATAACCAACAGAAACAATATCAAACTTATATAGTTACACTTATTTACCATGACTGAATAATCCTTTCAAAGCCAGGGGTTACTTCTCGGGAAAAGAGATACGCCACGATGTCTAAAGCACAAAAAAGCCCCATCAGAAATGATGGGGCTTGGAATTGTGTCATCGCCAGTTAATGATTATGCGGCTTCAACCTTTCTGTGCTTTTCCGGCACTTTCACCGGCTGTGTCGCCAGCGCCTCCGGATCAAACTCATCGACGTTGATGCTGCGCAGGCGGCTGGTTTCGGCTTTGGTCAGGATTGCCGCTTCATCGGCATTTATCTTGCCTTCGCCCAGCAATTGCTTCGCCAGCTCATCCAGGCGAGTAAACGGCAGGTTGCGGCCCAGTTCTTTGCAGATGCGCAGGTGAATTGGCTCGGCGGCCATAATATCCAGCAGGGCGGCTTCCAGCAGGCCAGCCGGGTTATGCTCGCTTGGCGTCAGGTACTGGCCGCGACCAATACGCGTACGGGTCGCGGAGGGAACCTGCATGATTTTCGCCAGTTTATGATCCAGCACATCTGATGGCGCATCGTAACAGCGGCCCAGCGGGAAGATAAACAGCCGCAGCGTACCGGCAACAAAACGATTCGGGAAGTTACGCAGCAGATCGTCAATCGCCTGTTCTGCCTGATACAACGCATCCTGTACGCCCCAATGCACCAGCGGTAGATCGGCTTCGTTACGGCCTTCATCTTCGTAGCGTTTCAGTACCGCAGTGGCCAGATACAGCTGACTCAGAACATCACCCAGGCGAGCCGAGATGCGCTCACGGCGCTTCAGGCTGCCGCCCAGCACGGCCATAGACACATCCGACAGCAGCGCCAGGTTTGCGCTCAGGCGGTTCAGGTACTGATAGTAGCGTTTCGTGGCATCGCGTGTTGGTGTACTGCTTCCCAGGCCGTTGGTCAGGCCCAGCCACAGGCTGCGCATTTTGTTACTGCCCACGTGGCCGATGTGTTTAAACAGCAGCTTGTCGAAGGCATTCACGTCGTTATTCTGCGCCGCAGCCATCTCTTCCAGCACGTATGGATGGCAGCGAATAGCCCCCTGTCCGAAGATGATCATGCTACGGGTCAGAATGTTGGCCCCTTCAACGGTGATGGCAATCGGCGCGCCCTGGTAGGCACGGGCCACGAAGTTTCCGTCACCAAGCATAATGCCTTTACCGCCGACAATGTCCATTGCATCAAGAATGGCGCGCTGGCCGCGGTGGGTACAATGGTATTTCACGATGGCCGACAGCACGGCCGGTTTTTCGCCGAGCACAATGCCGTAGGTAATCAACGACGCGGCAGCATCCATCACATAAGCGTTACCCGCAATACGTGCCAGCGGCTCTTCAATCCCTTCCATTTTCCCGATAGAGATTTTGAACTGACGGCGAATGTGGGCGTAAGCGCCCGTGGCCATTGCAACCGATTTCAGGCCGCCGGTTGCGTTAGACGGCAGGGTGATGCCGCGGCCAACCGACAGGCATTCAACCAGCATGCGCCAGCCCTGACCGGCCATTTTCGGGCCACCGATAATAAAGTCGATGGGCACAAAAATGTCTTTCCCACGGGTTGGGCCGTTCTGGAACGGTACGTTGAGTGGGAAGTGGCGTTTGCCGATTTCCACGCCCGGGGTATGGGTTGGGATCAACGCACAGGTAATGCCGAGGTCCTCTTCGCCGCCGAGCAGGCGTTTCGGGTCAGACAGTTTAAACGCCAGGCCCAGTACGGTAGCGATAGGCGCCAGCGTAATATAGCGTTTGTTCCAGGTCAGGCGCATGCCGAGTACCTGTTCGCCCTGCCATTCACCCATGCAGACAACGCCGCTGTCCGGAATCGCACCAGCATCGGAGCCAGCTTCCGGGCTGGTCAACGCGAAGCAAGGGATCTCAAGCCCGCGCGCCAGGCGTGGCAGATAGTGATCTTTTTGTTCTTCGGTACCGTAGTGCTGCAGCAGTTCGCCCGGGCCTAAGGAGTTAGGCACGCCAACGGTGATCGCCAGGATCCCGGAAACGCCGGACAGTTTTTGCAGCACGCGAGCCTGAGCATAGGCAGAGAACTCAAGGCCGCCGTACTCTTTCTTGATGATCATCGCGAAGAAACGATGCTCTTTCAGGTAGGCCCACAGTTCCGGCGGCAGATCGGCCAGTTCGTGGGTTATCTGGAAGTCGTTTGCCATGCGGCAGGCTTCTTCTACCGGGCCATCAATAAACGCTTGTTCCTCTTCGGTCAGCTTTGGCTGCGGGTAGTTATGCAACTTTTCCCAGTCAGGCTTACCGCGGAACAGATCGCCTTCCCACCAGGTCGTCCCGGCATCAATGGCTTCTTTTTCCGTGCGCGACATCGGCGGCATGACTTTACGGAAGCCGCGGAACACCGGGGCGGAGATCAGGGATTTACGCAGCGGAGTAAAGATAAGCGGCAGCAGAATAACGGCCAGCGGCACCAGAACCCAGAAGGACCAGATCTTGGCGGCGCCCAGGGCGGCGGTCCAGGCCAGGAGAATCACGCTGCTAAGCAGCAAATTAGCCTGGTGATAGAACAGCACACCCAGCAGAACGAGAGTAAGGACAATACTTAAAATCAACATAAAGAAAGCTCCCTTGCTTGTAGGAGGTCTGACCACTTGTGATGTATTGGTTGTAGTGGATGTTGCTTTTTTTATCAATGCGTTTACAAAATAATTACAACCTTGCTCACATTGTTGCCGCACATTGAGGGAAAAGCCCGGCTAAACCCGCGGGGTTACGCTTCTCGCTTTCGGCGCTATCCGGTACACTGCCGGAGGTGAAATTCAATCAAACCTCAAGGACCTCCTCATGTACCAGGATCTTATTCGTAGTGAGCTAAATGAAGCGGCGGAAACGCTGACTAACTTCCTTAAGGATGAAGCAAATATTCATGCCATCCAGCGCGCAGCGGTGCTGCTGGCAGACAGTTTCAAAGCGGGCGGTAAAGTTCTGTCCTGCGGGAACGGCGGCTCTCATTGTGATGCGATGCACTTCGCTGAAGAGCTGACTGGCCGCTACCGTGAGAACCGCCCGGGCTACCCGGCGATCGCGATTTCTGACGTTAGCCACATCTCCTGCGTCAGCAACGACTTTGGCTACGACTATGTGTTCTCTCGCTACGTTGAAGCGGTTGGCCGTGAAGGTGATGTGCTGCTGGGGATTTCGACTTCCGGCAACTCCGGCAACATTATTAAGGCGATTGAGGCTGCCCGTGAGAAAGGGATGAAAGTGATTACCCTGACCGGGAAAGACGGCGGCAAAATGGCCGGCACGGCGGATATTGAAATTCGTGTGCCGCACTTTGGCTACGCGGACCGCATTCAGGAAATTCACATCAAAGTGATCCACATCCTGATTCAGTTAATCGAAAAAGAAATGGTTAAAGCTTAGCCCGAAATGTCCTCTGCTCTTTCCGGGCAGAGGCATTCGTTGTGGGAGAGAAAAGATGTGCGAACTGCTCGGGATGAGTGCCAACGTACCGACGGATATCTGCTTTAGTTTTACCGGACTGGTGCAGCGCGGGGGCGGAACTGGCCCCCATAAAGACGGCTGGGGTATTACCTTCTACGAAGGGAAAGGCTGTCGCACTTTTAAAGATCCGCAGCCGAGCTTCAACTCGCCCATCGCCCGTCTCGTCCAGGACTACCCGATTAAATCCTGCTCGGTTATTGCGCACATTCGCCAGGCTAATCGTGGCAAGGTCGCGCTGGAAAATACCCATCCGTTTACCCGCGAGCTGTGGGGCCGTAACTGGACCTATGCCCACAACGGGCAGCTGAAAGGCTACCGCTCGTTGGATACAGGGGCGTTTCGTCCGATCGGGGAAACCGACAGCGAGCAGGCGTTTTGCTGGCTGCTGCATAAGCTCACGCAGCGTTACCCGCGCACGCCGGGCAATATGGAAGCGGTATTCCGTTACATTACTGAACTGGGTGCGGAGCTAAGAGAGAAGGGCGTGTTTAACATGCTGCTTTCGGACGGGCGCTACGTGATGGCGTTCTGCTCGACAAACCTGTTCTGGATTACGCGCAGAGCACCGTTTGGCGTGGCGAAACTGTTGGACCAGGATGTGGAAATCGACTTTCAGGAAGAGACCACACCGAACGATGTGGTCACGGTCATTGCCACTCAGCCGCTGACCGCCAACGAAACCTGGCACAAAATTGAGCCAGGCAAGTCGGCGTTATTTTGCCTCGGTGAGCTTATAGTTTGAGACCAGCTGTGGCTGTATCGGGGTCGCCACGGCAGGTTTGCTAATCACGTAGTTACCGCTGACTACCGCAACATTCGGTGGTTGGTGGTTAGCTGCGAAGTAGTCATACCCCGGCTTCAGCCCTTTCCAGAAGTTAATATAGGTAGAGTATTTGTGGCGTTCCATATTGGCATCGGTCATGCGGAACGGGAAGATACTCACCTGAACGCGCGGCTGACCAAACACTAAAGCACCGGTCACAAACTGGAAAATCTCGTCAATGCCGGAGTCGGTCATGGCGTAGCAGCCAATCGACACGCAGGCGCCGTGGATCATCAGGTATTTCCCTTCATAACCGTGAGAACGGTCAAACTCATTCGGGAACCCGATATTGATAGCCTTATAGAAGCGGCTGTCCGGTTTTAGCTGACTGCGATCAACGCTGTAAAAACCTTCCGGGCTTTTAAAATCGCCCTGGCGCTGTTTTGGTCCCAGACCGCCGGAATAATTACAGATGCGATAGCTATTGAGCAGCTGATACTGCTCGCCCATCTTTACCCACAGTTCGAGGGTGCGTTCTTCTTTAAAGATTTGAATATAAACCGGGGATCCCATTAGCTGCTGTCTGCTATCTTTGCCGACAGGGGCGGCAACACCGCTGCTGCTAAGCAGGCTGGCGAAAGAGAAAAACGGCATAGAGAGCATCGCAATAATCAGTGCGATCTTACGCATACTGCTTGATTCCTTGATAAACCTGAGACTAACAGCCAGGACGGCTAAAGGGACCCGAAATCAGAAAATTCTGTACAGGATAGCGCTCACCTTAGCATCGTGGTTAATTTTCGCAAGCGGCAGTCTGGTGCGTTTACAAATTTTATTGGAGTCAACAGGAAGGTTGGCGCCAGTTAATGTTTTTCACCGCCGGAAGGTTTCCTGAATGATAAAATAACCTGTATACTTATCCAGTGTTGTTTTCGTGGTTGGGTGAGTATGCGCAAAATCATTCATGTCGATATGGACTGCTTTTTTGCTGCCGTAGAGATGCGTGATAATCCAGCCCTGCGTGATATTCCGCTGGCCATCGGTGGGAGCGCCCAGCGGCGCGGAGTGATCAGTACCGCCAACTATCCTGCGCGTAAATACGGCGTACACAGCGCAATGTCCACCGCGATGGCGCTGAAGCTTTGCCCTCATCTTACCTTACTGCCGGGGCGCTTTGACGCCTATAAAGAGGCGTCAAACCATATTCGCGAAATCTTCGCCCGCTACACTCCGCTGATTGAGCCACTGTCGCTGGATGAAGCTTATCTGGACGTGACCCGCAGCGAACACTGCCAGGGCTCAGCAACGTTGATTGCCCGAGACATCCGCCAGGCCATTTCCGACGAGCTCAACCTCACCGCCTCCGCCGGTATTGCGCCAATAAAGTTCCTTGCCAAAATCGCCTCCGACCTCAATAAACCGAACGGCCAGTACGTCATTACCCCGGAGCAGGTTCCGGTTTTCTTACAGACCTTGCCGCTGGGGAAAATTCCCGGTGTGGGTAAAGTGACGGCGGCCAAACTGGAAACCATTGGCTTACGCACCTGCGCGGACGTGCAAAATGCCGATCTGGCCATGTTGTTAAAGCGCTTTGGCAAGTTTGGCCGCGTGCTTTGGGAGCGTAGCCAGGGCATCGATGAACGGCAGATAAGCAGCGAGCGGCAAAGAAAGTCGGTTGGCGTGGAACGTACGCTGGCTGAAGACATTCATGAATGGCATGAATGCGAGGAAATTATCGAGCGGCTCTACCCGGAGTTGGAGAGAAGGTTGGCTAAAGAGCGTGCAGATCTGCGCATTGCCCGCCAGGGTATCAAGCTCAAATTTAATGATTTCCAGTTGACGACGCAGGAACACGTCTGGCCAACGCTAAATAAAGCCGATCTGATTGCTACCGCGCGTAAAACCTGGGAAGAGCGAAGAGGGGGACGTGGGGTCAGGCTGGTGGGGCTGCACGTGACTTTGCTCGATCCACAGCTCGAAAGGCAGCTGCTGCTGGGGCTGTAAACACGACTCTTATCCCGGCCTTCTCCCTGGAAGGGGTAAGGGGAAAAATAGGACCGTCACAGAAAGTAAGGCAGACAAAGAAAATCCCCTCTCCTTTTTAGGGAGAGGGTTAGGGTGAGGGTAAAACTTACTTCGCCGGAATGGCTTTCAGCAGCTCGGTCAGCAGCGTCCAGTAATGGCCGACGCTTTCAATGTGAACCTGCTCGTCCGGAGAGTGTGGGCCGGTAATGGTTGGCCCGATGGAAACCATGTCCATCTCCGGGTACGGTTTTTTGAACAGACCACATTCCAGACCCGCGTGGATAACCATAATGTTCGGCGTGGTGTTGAACAGTTTCTGGTAGGTTTCACGCACCAGGCCCATAACCGGAGAGTGAGCGTCCGGCTGCCAGCCAGGGTAGCTACCTTTGGCTACGGTTTTCGCGCCAGCAAGCGCGCCCAGCGACTCCAGCACGCTAACCACGTAGTCTTTACCGGAGTCGATCAGGGAACGAATCAGGCAGATGATTTCCGCACTGTCGTCGCTCATGGTCACGACGCCAGCATTCAGGGAGGTTTCTACCACGCCTTTCACCGCGTCAGAGTTGCGGATCACGCCGTTAGGCGTGGCGTTCAGCAGATGCAGGAAGGTATCGCGAGTTTTCGCGGTCAGCGCCTGTTTGTCGGAGCCTGTGGCTTCGACCAGCACGGTGATGTTTTTCTCTACCGCAGACAGCTCGTTTTTCAGGACCGCGAGGTAGTCGTTAGCCAGAGACTTCAGCTCTGCCGCTTTCGCTGCCGGTACGGCTAGCGTAGCGAAGGCTTCACGCGGGATAGCGTTACGCAGGGTGCCGCCGTTCAGATCCAGCAGGCGAGCATCAAGCTCTGCTGCATGAGCCAGCAGGAAGCGAGCCAGCAGTTTGTTGGCGTTGCCCAGGCCCAGGTGGATATCCGCGCCGGAGTGGCCGCCTTTCAACCCTTTAATGGTCAGCTTTAAGGTATCAAACCCGGCTGGAACCGCTTCACGCTGCAGCGGCAGCGTGGTGATGAAATCGATACCACCGGCGCAGCCCATATAGATCTCACCTTCCGTTTCGGAGTCGGTGTTGATCAGAATATCCGCCTGCAGCCAGCCTGCTTGCAGGCCGAACGCGCCGTCCATACCGGCTTCTTCCGTCATGGTCAGCAGCACTTCCAGCGGGCCGTGAACTACGCTGTCGTCAGCCAGTACCGCCAGGGCAGAAGCCATGCCGATGCCGTTATCTGCGCCCAGGGTGGTGCCGCGCGCTTTAACCCATTCACCGTCGATGTACGGCTGGATGGGGTCTTTCGTGAAGTCGTGAACGGTGTCGTTGTTTTTCTGCGGCACCATGTCGAGGTGTGCCTGCAGAACCACAGGTTTGCGGTTTTCCATACCCGCGGTTGCAGGTTTACGCATCAGGATGTTGCCGACCTGGTCGCGCTCTACGTGCAGGCCTTTTTCTTTTGCCCAGGACAGGATGTGTTCCGCCAGCGCTTCTTCATGATAGGACGGGTGCGGAATAGAACAGATTTTGGCAAAAATATCCCACAGCGGCTGCGGAGATAATTGAGACAATTCAGACACGTTGAGTCTCCCTGGAGTCATTTTTTTGGCTTACCGGCCACGATTTTGACCGGGTTCATTTACACCACAAGCACGGCTTGCGCGATGTCCTGAGAATACCACTTTCTTTTGTTGCGTGAAGGCTGAATACAAGCAAAATCGGCTGCCAGCGGCCCGCAACACTGGTTTTTAGTGCGTCAGATCTCTATAATCTCGCGCAACCAAAACCCCTTCGAATACTTTTTAAGCCGTTATTTACAGGCCGGGATACTTCACATGAGCGAAAAATACGTCGTCACCTGGGACATGTTGCAGATTCACGCCCGCAAACTGGCTCAGCGCCTGCTGCCAGCTGAACAGTGGAAAGGCATTATTGCCGTTAGCCGTGGTGGCCTGGTGCCGGGCGCGCTGCTGGCACGTGAACTGGGTATTCGTCATGTTGATACCGTTTGCATCTCCAGCTACGACCACGACAACCAGCGCGAGCTGACCGTGCTGAAGCGTGCGGAAGGTGACGGTGAAGGTTTCATCGTGATTGATGACCTGGTGGATACCGGTGGCACCGCGGTGGCGATTCGCGAAATGTATCCGAAAGCCCACTTCGTCACCATCTTCGCAAAACCAGCCGGCCAGCCGCTGGTGGATGATTACGTGATTGATATCCCGCAGGATACCTGGATTGAGCAGCCGTGGGATATGGGCGTGGTATTTGTGCCGCCGTTGGCTGGCCGTTAATCCCCGTCCCAAAGTTTTGCATTCTTTTACGCCCGGCATTGCCGGGCGTAATCGTTTTGACAAAGAGGAAAAAAACATGGTTTTTCCCTCTTTGTGGTTATCAGGCGAAAATCAAAAAAATTGATTTTCCTTGTTTATTGTTTTGTATCCTCTGTAGCTTCTTCACTTATTTGAGATTTGTCATTTATTTGGCCCCGGTACTGCCGGGCGTTTGTGTTATTTAGGCCGTATCAGGCTACAATAGCGACGTTTCTCGTATTCATGGAGGCAGTGAAACGATGTCGCAGGCCAACCTAAGCGAAACCCTCTTTAAGCCCAGATTCAAACACCCAGAGACTTCTACGCTGGTGCGTCGTGCTCGGCATACTGCGGCTCCGCCCATCCAGTCCGCGCTGGACGGTAAAAACGTTCCTCACTGGTACCGTATGATCAACCGTCTGATGTGGATTTGGCGCGGTGTTGATCCGCGTGAAATCCTCGAAGTTCAGGCGCGTATCGCCTGTACCGACGCCGAACGCACCAACGATGAACTGTTTGATACCGTGATGGGCTACCGCGGCGGCAACTGGATCTACGAATGGTCTAAGCAGGCAATGCTCTGGCAGCAGCGCGCGGGCCAGGAAACGGACGAAGAGAAAATCGGTAAATGCTGGCTGCAGGCGGCTAACCTTTATAGCATTGCGGCTTACCCGCACCTGAAAGGCGATGCGCTGGCCGAACAGGCACAGGTACTGGCTAACCGGGCTTATGAAGAGGCCGCGCCCCGGCTATCCGGTGGGCTACGCGAGCTTGAATTCCCGGTGACCGGCGGCGGCACCATCAGCGGCTTCCTGCATCTGCCTAAGCAGGGCGAAGGCCCATTCCCTACCGTGCTGATGTGCGGCGGTCTGGATGCCTTACAGAGCGATTATTACAGCCTGTTTGAAAAGTACTTTGCCCCGCAGGGCATCGCCATGCTAACTATCGACATGCCTTCTGTCGGTTTCTCTTCAAAGTGGAAACTGACCCAGGATTCGAGCCTGCTGCACCAGCACGTCCTGAAAGCCTTACCCAATATTCCGTGGGTTGACCATACGCGCGTGGCGGCGTTTGGCTTCCGCTTTGGCGCCAACGTCGCGGTGCGGCTGGCGTACCTCGAAGCGTCGCGCCTTAAAGCCGTGGCATGCCTCGGGCCGGTGGTTCACGCTCTGCTGAGCGACCCGCAGCGCCAGGCGAACGTGCCGGAAATGTACATTGACGTGCTGGCCAGCCGCCTCGGCATGACCAGTATTTCAGACAGTGCGTTAAGCGTGGAGCTGAACCGCTATTCCCTGAAAACCCAGGGCCTACTGGGCCGCCGCTGCCCAACGCCCATGCTTTCTGGTTTCTGGGAGAACGATCCGTTCAGCCCGGAAGAAGAGTCACGTTTAATCACGTCGTCATCTGTGGACGGCAAATTACTCCAGATCCCGTTTAACCCGGTGTATCAAAACTTTGACAAAGCGCTTAAAGAAATTACCAGCTGGGTGAAACAAAGATTACGTTAAATATTTGCTAAATTTTGGCGGTTTGCTAAAACAGTTGCTTCACAACAGGAGATCGTAATGACGTTACCGAGTGGACACCCGAAAAGTAGACTGATTCGAAAGTTCGCCGCGCTTGGCCCGTATATTCGGGAAGAGCAGTGTGAAGATAACCGCTTCTTCTTCGATTGCCTGGCAGTTTGCGTCAACGTAAAGCCTGCCCCGGAGAAGCGTGAGTTCTGGGGATGGTGGATGATACTGGAAGCCCAGGAAAAGCAGTTTACCTACACCTGGCAGTTCGGTCTGTTTGATAAAGACGGTAAATGGACGGCAACGCCGGCGAAAGACAAAGAAGTGGATGAAAAACTGGAGCAGACGCTGCGCGGTTTCCATGGACGCCTGAAAGATTTACTGGCCAGCCTTGAACTTGGGCTGGTCCCCGCCGAGGACTTTGCTGAAAAACAGTTAAAACTCTCCGCCTGAAAATAAAAAATCCCCGTCCGATGGCGGGGATTTTTTTGTCCGTAGTTTCGCGAATTAGAACTGGTAAACCAGGCCTACCGCAACCACGTCGTCGTTGTTCAGCTTCAGCTTGTTGTTATCGCTCAGCTGGTTGATTTTGTAATCAACGAAGGTGGACATGTTTTTGTTGAAGTAGTAGGTCGCCGCGACGTCGATGTATTTCACCAGATCCGCATCGCCCACGCCTTCAATGTCTTTCGCTTTCGACTGAACGTAACCGATGGATGGACGCAGGCCGAAGTCGAACTGGTACTGTGCGATGGCTTCGAACGCCTGGTTTTTGTTAGCAAAACCGCTCACTTTGGTGGACACGCCGTTGATAACGGAAGTCCCGCTCAGCACGGTCATGTTGCTGGTTTCAGCGTAGATAGCGGCCAGATAAACGTTGTTTTTATCGTATTTCAGGCCGGTGGTCCAGGCTTCAGCTTTGTCGCCTTTGCCAAACGCGGAGGCTTTCTGGTTGTTGGTACGGTTGGAGTTAGCGTACGCAGCGCCTACGGTCAGGCCGGTGTCAGCGATGTCATAGGACAGGCTGGAAGCGAAGCCGTCGCCGTTCTGCTTGGACGTGTCACGACCGTCGTTCTGGTTTTTGCCCTGATATTGCAGCGCCATCTTCAGGCCATCAACCAGACCGAAGAAGTTATTGTTACGGTAAGTGGCTAAGCCGTTAGCACGGCCGGTCATGAAGTTGTCGGTTTTAACGAAGGAGTCATCACCAAACTCAGGCATCATATCGGTGTAAGAGGCGACGTTATACAGCACGCCGTAGTTACGACCGTAGTCAAAGGAGCCGAAGTTACCGGCCTTCAGGCCAGCAAATGCCAGACGGGTTTTCGCGGTGTTTGGGTCACCTTCAACTTTGTTTGCAGCCAGCTGGTATTCCCACTGACCAAAACCGGTCAGCTGGTCGTTGATCTGGGTTTCACCTTTAAAGCCAAAACGAGCGTAGGACTGGTCACCGTCAACGCTGCTGTTATCGCTCATGTAGTGCTCAGCTTTCACGCGTCCGTACAGATCCAGCTTGTTGCCGTTTTTGTTGTAAACTTCGGCTGCCTGAGACGCGGAAGCCGCCACGATGCCCATTACCACTAATGCCAGTGTGCTCTTTTTCATTTGTTATCCCAAGAATGATGAAAGCTTGCAAAATTGTTCCAGGAGTCGGGCTCCCGTTAAAAACAGGAAGGGTTTTATCGTTCTCAGATTAAAGATTTATGACAATTTAGGAGAAAGTTTAAATAAACGTAATAAAGTTTAAATGTCATAAAACTGTAAAATATATCCGCTATTTTCAGCGATCCTTTTTCTCTTATTAGCCCTTTTCCCACGCCGCCTGTTGGCAAGCCGCGCGACTCCTGTTACAACGTCATCTGGCTTTTTAATTTCCCCCATTTTTGTTGAAACGGCAGAGAATCATGAGTGACAGCCAGACGCTGGTGGTAAAACTAGGCACCAGCGTATTAACCGGTGGCTCCCGCCGCCTGAACCGCGCCCATATTGTTGAACTGGTTCGCCAGTGTGCCCAGCTGCACGCGGCGGGGCATCGTATTGTGATTGTGACCTCCGGGGCGATTGCCGCCGGACGTGAACACCTTGGCTACCCCGAACTCCCCGCCACCATCGCGTCCAAGCAGCTGCTGGCCGCGGTAGGGCAGAGCCGTCTGATCCAGCTTTGGGAACAGCTGTTTTCTATTTACGGCATTCACGTCGGCCAGATGCTGCTGACCCGCGCCGATATGGAAGACCGCGAACGCTTCCTTAATGCCCGCGACACGCTCAGAGCGCTGTTAGATAACAACATTGTGCCGGTCATTAATGAAAACGACGCCGTGGCGACGGCGGAAATCAAAGTCGGCGATAACGACAACCTTTCCGCGCTGGCGGCGATTCTGGCCGGGGCCGATAAGCTGCTGCTGCTAACAGACCAGCAGGGCCTGTACACCGCTGACCCGCGTAACAACCCGGAAGCGGAATTGATCAAAGAAGTGCACGGCATTGACGATGCGCTGCGCGCCATCGCGGGCGACAGTGTCTCCGGCCTTGGCACCGGCGGCATGGGCACGAAACTTCAGGCTGCGGACGTTGCCTGCCGCGCGGGTATCGACGTGATCATCGCCGCAGGCAGCAAGCCTGGCGTCATCGGCGACGTGATGGCCGGTAACTCCGTCGGTACGCGCTTCCACGCGCAGCAGTCTCCGCTGGAAAACCGCAAACGCTGGATCTTTGGCGCCCCGCCTGCCGGTGAGATCACCGTGGATGACGGCGCGCTGTCCGCTATTCTGGAACGCGGTAGCTCATTGCTGCCAAAAGGCATTAAAAGCGTGAGCGGCAACTTCTCCCGCGGCGAGGTTATCCGCATTCGTAGCCTGGAAGGGCGCGACATCGCCCACGGCGTTTGCCGCTACAACAGCGACGCGCTGCGCCGTATTGCCGGGCATCACTCCCAGCAAATCGACGAAATCCTCGGCTATGAATACGGCCCGGTGGCCGTGCATCGCGACGACATGATTGTTAATTAAGGAGCAGGTAAATGCTTGAACAAATGGGCAAAGCGGCAAAAGAGGCCTCTTACCAGCTGGCACTGCTCTCCGGCCGTGAGAAGAACCGCGTGCTGGAAAAAATTGCCGACTCTCTCGAAGCGCAGGCAGAACAGATCCTGACCGCGAACCAGCAGGACGTAGACGAGGCGCGTAAAAACGGCCTCAGCGAAGCCATGCTTGACCGCCTGCAGCTCACTCCGGCCCGCCTGAAAGGCATCGCCGACGACGTGCGCCAGGTGTGCAACCTCGCCGACCCGGTAGGGCAGGTTATCGACGGCGGGCTGCTGGACAGCGGGCTGCGCATCGAGCGCCGCCGCGTGCCGCTCGGCGTGGTGGGCGTGATTTATGAAGCGCGCCCGAACGTCACCGTAGACGTAGCGTCGCTGTGCCTGAAAACCGGCAACGCAGCCATTCTGCGCGGTGGAAAAGAAACCTGGCGCACCAACAACGCCACGGTGGCGGTGATCCAGCAGGCGCTGGAAGAGTGCGGCCTGCCAAAGGCGGCGGTACAGGCGATTGAAAACCCTGACCGTGCGCTGGTGACCGAGATGCTGCGCCTCGATCGCTACATTGACATGCTGATCCCACGCGGTGGCGCGGGCCTGCATAAACTTTGCCGCGAACAGTCGACGATCCCGGTGATCACAGGCGGCATCGGCGTTTGCCACATCGTGGTGGATGACACCGCCGAGTTTGAACCGGCGCTGAAAATCATCGTTAACGCCAAAACCCAGCGCCCGAGCACCTGCAACACGGTGGAAACGCTGCTGGTGCATCAGGCAATTGCCGACAGCTTCCTGCCTGCGCTGAGCAAGCAGATGGCCGAGTCCGGCGTGACGCTGCATGCCGACAAGAAATCGCTACCTGTGCTGCAAAACGGCCCGGCGGCGGTGGAAGCGGTGAAAGAGGCTGACTACAACGACGAATGGCTGTCGCTGCATCTTAACGTGAAAGTGGTGGCTGACCTGGACGACGCCATCGCCCATATTCGCGAGCACGGCACTCAGCATTCGGACGCTATCCTGACCCGCACGCTGCGCAACGCGAACCGCTTTATTAACGAAGTGGATTCCTCTGCCGTATACGTCAACGCCTCAACTCGCTTCACCGACGGCGGCCAGTTTGGCCTTGGCGCGGAAGTGGCGGTCAGCACCCAGAAGCTGCACGCTCGCGGCCCGATGGGGCTTGAAGCTTTAACCACCTACAAGTGGATCGGCTTCGGCGACGACACGATTCGTGCGTAATTGAAGCCGGGTGATGCAAAAACCAGCAGTCAGTTTGATAAGTGGTTGACGCATCACCCAATCTTCCTTACCCTTTTACACCGCAGTCACGCTCGTGGCGCGTCCTGAAAGCCGATATAGCTCAGTTGGTAGAGCAGCGCATTCGTAATGCGAAGGTCGTAGGTTCGACTCCTATTATCGGCACCAGTCAAGCATCTCTCAAAGTTTACTCAAGTTCACTAAAACCCTTTATAATCTGTACGTTCCAGTGACCTGCTCCCCATTGATTAACACTCCCCAATGTGAGCAATGTCTTCACTGCCAACGTGAGGACATCCCCATGAAAAGCGTTTTACCGACAGCCAGCGCATGGCCATTCTGAAGCAAGCCTCGGCTGGAACGCCGGTGGCATTGTAAATAGACCCGTTCTGGGGCTATGGGGCATCAGCCGCAGCGTCTATAATCCGGGCAGAGATTTGTTCTGCTAAAGCAGTGGCTAATCGTCTGTTGAGACAGCATAAAACCATGCGACATCCGGGTTCCTGGTTGCCGTGAGCGACCTACATTCACAAAGGTTAATATGAAACAAATTACGTTCAGCGATCTACAAAAACAAAGCGAGCAAGCCGCAAGCTCTCCTCGCTTACGTGCCAATCGTAATCTCCATCCTGAATTGAGCGATCCTGTTCAGCGCCTGGCTATTGCTATGGAACCGGGTACCTATGTTCGCCCTCACCGCCACCCGCACACGTTTGAGCTGCTGACATCCCTTAGCGGGCGCTTTTTGGTATTGCATTTTGATGACAAGGGCAACGTGACCCACCGCGCTGTGTTAGGTGAAGACTGCAAGGTGCTGGAGACGGAGGCCGGGACCTGGCATGCGGTGTTGTCGATGGATAAAGGTGGGGTTATTTTTGAGGTAAAACATGGGGCGTACCAGCCTGTAGCTGAGCAAGATATGGCCCCATGGGCACCCGCCGAAAACGAGGCGGGAACGGCTGAGCTGATGAAATGGTATGCCCTGGCGCAAGTGGGAGACGGCGGTTTTTCCCTGTAATATTACCGCACCCTCTCATACTCTTTCCTGGCCTGGCGAAATAAACGTAAAGCCGTATACAACGGCTTTAGCCCGTTCTTATCTCGTGTTTTCAACTTGACCCTGATTATGTCCGGATCATCTTCGGGGGCAGGATCAATTGTTATCCTTCAACCACGCCCATTCAGCCTGATAAATTGCGCGGATTAAATCCGGGCTGCCGTCACCGGGTGGTTCACGGGCAAGCTTATCGATCGCCGCAGGTTAATTCGTTCTGGCTGTGCATGACGAGATCGTGAGGTATGGCTTTAACCCTTTAGCCATGCCTCTTAATAGCGGTTACCTTCTTTTCTTAAATAGCATTGATCGAGTTTTGCCATCGTCTTATTAATACTATTTTTATAATTAATGCCCGGCGCTTTAAGTATGCAAAATACTATCCCGGCAGTATGAGATGTGGCCTTGCCCTGGGGGAGATACCACTCTCAGCCAGGCCTTCTGTTGGTTTATACTCTAACCCTCCTTTTGCTCCTCCCTGGAAATGCTAAAAATGCTTGATGATTTAACGTAGGATGTAGTAGCGGGTTGTTAGGGTGTTTCTATCCGAAATGAATGGTTGTGTTTTCATCACAAACGTTACTGAATCAATGCGCAATCTGCCAGTCAGGGCTGGTTCATTCTTTCTGCAATGTATTTATCCATTGCTTCAATCGCCTCTTTTTCTTTTATGGGTAACGCGATGATGTCTTTATTGGATAGTTCATTATTGTTTAGCATGTCGGCGACACATTGCTCCTGTTCCTCATTGAGGGTACTGACGGAGATAATGGCGTCAAAGTCATTCTCATAAATTTCAGCCCGAATCAGGCCATTTTTAAACATCCGATTGAGATTGTTGGTAATGGATAACCCACTGGCATTAATTCTGGCTAGCTCGGCGCTGTCATTTTCTGCTCTTGTGACGTGTTGCGCGAGGGACAGCATGGCCACATGAGAAAAGGTTTCTTCCTTTGAAAACCCCTGGTTCAGCGAAAGTAATGAAATACCTACGCCATAGGGCGTAAGTCGGTAACCCGCAACATTTAACGTATAGTCTATAAAACTAAGTTTATCATCAGAGCTGATTTTTGTGTTTTTCCTTATTATTCTTTTGAATGTAAATAACATAATTAAGACAATGACGACGCCCAATATGGCTATTGAAATAATTCCCGTGAATCTTTCCTGGGGTATATTCATTTAGTGGCTCCATGTGATTTACCTGCACGTTCTGTATGCTAATCGCTATTTGTTATTTTATGCAAGTGAGTTAGTGCAGTACCCGCCCTGTATACATTATTACGCCTGTTACGGTTAATTTATTGCGTTAAAGAATCAATTACGTTATCCCGTTTTATACTCTGCCGGGGCGGGCTGCGGTGAACCGGTAGGCTCATCTGTTCTTCCAGGTCTTCCGTTGTACCGGCGCTGGTTTGTCGCGAATGACCGGGGCATCACCCCACGCCCGGCGTCATTCCTGCCCGGTGGCGGGCAAGCTATTAACACGAGCATCGACAGCTTTATCACCAGCGCAAAGGTAAGTTATTTGCGGTGCATTAGATCAGTCATCCTGAGTAAAAATATTGAAGGGGCGAAAATTGACTAACGGGGATTATTTTAATAGTACGTTAGCCGCGGCGAGTCAAAAGAACGGGCCGGAATACAGGTTTTCCTCATTCTGGAATAACCTCCCGCAGCGCGCGTTAATCAAATCCCTTCCCCCATACAGATATTTCCCCCGTCAGGCTGGGCATATTCGTACCCCCCCGGCGTGTATTCTGCCCCGGCGATTAATAACAATAGTGAGACTAATTTTTCGCACTGATTAAAATGGAATCTGATTATGTCTATTATCCCCGTGCGCGGGATCCGCACCAGGATAACTGCTCGCCCGTTGCTGCTGGCTTTGTGCTGCGCCGCTGCGTTTCCGGTGGGCGCAGAGCAGGTGATGACCGTGACTGCGCCGGGAGAAGATCCGGGCATGCTGGTTACCTCAACTCAAACACCACGCCAGCCTGTTCCGGCCAGTGATGGGGCGGATTTACTGAAAACCATTCCCGGTTTTTCAATACTGCGTAGCGGTGGTAGCAATGGCGATCCGGTTCTACGCGGCATGTTCGGCTCGCGACTCAATATTCTGACCGATGGCGCCAGCATTCAGGGGGGCTGCGGCTCGCGGATGGATACGCCTACCGCCTATATCACACCTAAAAATTTCGATACCCTGACGGTTATCAAAGGGCCGCAAAGCGTAACGCACGGGCCGATGGCTCCGGCGGGAACGCTGTTGTTTGAACGCCAGCCGGAAGTCTTCAGCCAGCCGGGTATTAAAGGCTCCGTTGACCTCCTGCAGGGGGCGAATGGCCGCTCGGATCAAAATGTGAATACCGCCTTTGGCAACGACTCGGGCTATGTCCGTCTCGACGGCAGCCGCTCGGTGGCGGACGACTATCGCGACGGGCACGGCAACCGCGTTCCGGGCCTGTGGCGTAAATGGAACAGCGGCGTCACCGTTGGGCTGACGCCCGATGAAGATACCCTGGCAGAGCTGAGCGTCGGGGCCGGTGATGGCAAGGCGCGCTACGCCGGACGAATGATGGACGGCAGCCGTTTTTCCCGCAAAAGCGTCGCGCTGAAGCTTGAAAAATACGCCCTGAGCGATCGCCTGAGTAAAGTCAGCTGGCAGAGTTATTACAACGACACTGACCACATCATGGACAACTACAGCCTGCGCCAGCCGATGGGAGAAAAACGTAAAACGGAAGTCGGCGGCGTTACGATGGGCAGCCGCCTGAGCGGCGTCTGGGAAACGGAGTCCACACAGCTCACCGCCGGGACTGACGTTATGCGTAAAACCCACCGCAAGAAGAGTACCGCAGGCTGGCGCGATGATGCGCAGTTCACTCAGGCGGGGATTTTCGGCGAACTCCGCCAGACGTTGAGTGACAACGATAAGGCGATCGTTGGCGCGCGCCTGGACCGTATGCAGGCCGACGATAAGCGCTCACTTCAGCAGGCGTCGCGCATTAGCGTGCTGCCGGGGGCATTTATCCGCTATGAACATCAAATGCCTGATGCGCCGGTCATGCTCTATAGCGGCGTCGGCTATACCGAACGTTTCCCTGACTACTGGGAGCTGTTCTCCGGCAAAGCCGGGCAGGCCAATATCCACGAGCTAAAGAGCGAAAAAACGCTGCAGTGGGACAACGGCCTGATCTTTAAAGGTGAGAACGTCAGCGCCTGGGCTTCCGCCTATGTCGGCCGGGTGTCCGATTACATCCTGTTTGATTACAGTAAGTCACCGTCGCAGGCGAGCAATATCAACGCCGCCATTATGGGCGGTGAAGCGGGAGCGAACTGGCATTTTGCACCGCACTGGCTGCTGGAAAGTAGCCTGAGCTACGCCTGGGGAGAAAACCGTTCAGACGGGCAGGCGTTGCCGCAAATGCCGCCATTGGAAGGACGCGTAACGCTTAACTACAGGCAGGCGACATGGCGTACCGGCCTGATGTGGCGAGCCGTGGCTCCCCAGCATCGCGTTGCAGAAAATAAAGGCAATGTAACCGGGCAGGATCTTGGCAGCAGTGCAGGGTTTGGCGTGCTTGCCTGGAATGCGGATTATGACTTTAGCGATAGGCTAAAGATGAGCGTGGGTATTGATAACCTGCTTAACAAAGGCTACAGCGAGCATCTGAATCTGGCAGGGGCAAGCGAGTTTGGTTATGCCTCCAGGCAGCAGATTGCAGAGCCTGGCCGTACGTGGTGGCTGGAGCTGAATTACCATTTTTAAGTGAATTATCGTCAAAGAGAACGCTGCCTCTTATTTCCCCCAAAAACCGAGAGAGCGACTTTAGGGTTTTATTTTCCCCCACCGCCTGCTATCAGGCGGTTTTTTTTTATCAATACCCGGTATCAGATAGCGATATCGAACATCTGGGTCTTGGCTAGCAGGCAGTACAGCTGGCAGTCACTGTTGACGCCGAGTTTCTCCATCGCCCGCAGCTTATGGGCACTGACGGTTTTATTGCTCAGGTGCATCTGCTGCGCTATCTCTGTCAGGTTCAGTCCTTTACACAGCATACGCAGCACGTCGATTTCACGCGGAGAAAGCTCCTGCCCGGCCTGTTTATCGGCCTGGAACAGCGAATTCATTAGCTCGCGCTCGATATAAACCTCACCGTTCATCACGGAACTCAGGGCGCGACTTAGGGTTTTTTCACAGGTATCCCGGCTGATGTAGGCCTTCGCCCCGGCTTCCAGCGTCATGCGGATTAGCTGGGTGTTTTTATAGGGAGAGAGAACAATCATTTTCAGCTGCGGGTATTTACGGTTGAGCCACTTAATAAGCAGCACGCCATCCATACCGCTGAGAGGGTTCGGGCTTGGGCGGGTCGCCAGCGAGAAACCAAGAAACAGAATATCAATCGCCTGGTCAGCAAGCAGCGTCAGTAATGCCGAGGGGGATGCTGTATCACCCGTTACGCTAAACTCGGTGCGGGCGAGGCTGTCGCTGGACAGGGACGGCATATTCATGATCATCGACATGACGCCGCGGCGAATAATAGTATGCTCATCGGCAATAGCGATACGAACACTCATAGTAGTTTCTCCGAAAACGAGGGTGACGATGCGGATTACGTCGTCGAATGCGAAGAAAGATACCGATTCCGTTGAGAGCATTCTTTAGTACTTGTCAGATAATTCCTCCAGCGCCGTATCCAGGCGCGTCAGGCTGTCGTTCATGAGTGCCGAAAAGCGTTCCGCCAGCGTGGAAAGCTGTGTCTGTTCTACCAGCCCCGCACCGAGCAGATCGGGTAGCGCTTCCATGGCCTGGCAGCGGCGAGTCGTTTCACGCAGAGAAAACAGGCTCCATGAAGCCTTCAGCCGGTGGGCGAGTTTGCTCAGTGCCTCGGCGGAGGGCGCTGAAGACTGGAGTTGCCGGAGATCCTGTTCGAGGGCGTCACGCATCTGCTTGCGCATAAGCGCAATCACCTCAGGCCGGCCATCGGCCAGCTGATAGAGACCGTTGAGATCGCAGGCATCATCAATTGGGCTGGCATATTGCGCCAGCGCCTGCTGAAGTTCTTCTGTGGTAAGGGGTTTTCGCAGCAGGCCGTCCATACCCGCGTGGCGGGCACGATCGTTTTCTTCCAGCAAAGCATTGGCGGTGCAGCCGAGCAGGATGCCGGGGGCGGGGGCTATGCCCGCGATATCCTGCACCAGCAGCAGCGTGGCCAGCTGATAGCCGTCCATTCCCGGCATCTGGCAGTCGGTAATCAGCACATCCACCGGGCTACTTGCCAGCTGTGCCAGCGCCTCGCTGGCGTTTTCGCAGGCAATCACTTCCTGGCCCAGCTTTTCCAGCTGCAGGGTGAGCACCGTTAAGTTAGCCGGAAAATCATCGACAATCATGACGCGGCGGCGGGGCAGTGGGGCAGGTTCCGCCGTGCTGACCATCACATCCTGCGTCCTTGCGGGCTGTAGCGGCAGCACGACCGTCACTTCTGTGCCTTTGCCCTGTGCGCTGGTGAGGGTCATTTTGCCGTTCATCAGCTCTACCAGCTGATAGCAAATGGCGAGCCCAAGTCCGCTGCTTTGTGGCATGGTCGGATCGCTCTGGAACCAGGGCTGGCCTATCGAAGGCATCGCGTCCGGCGGAATGCCGATCCCGGTATCGGTAATGCGTAGCTGAAGCTCTTCGCCCTCAAGCCTTGCGTAAAACCTCACCTCTCCCTCGGGAGTGTATTTGATGGCGTTGCCAAGCAGGTTGGCAATCACCTGGTTAAGGCGGGATTTATCGAAGTAGAACACGCCATTTTGGGGAACGTCCAGCATGGCCTGCCAGCGCAGCGCTTTGGCGGCGGCGCTACGCGCGAAGATCTCCTCGCTGGCGTGCAGAGTTTGCCAAAGGGGATGCGGCGCCTGCTCCAGCCGCAGCTCCCCGGCTTCTATACGAGAAAGGTCGAGGATATCGCCGATCAGATCCCGCAGTAAGCCTGCGCTCTGCCAGGCGATGGCGAGGCTATCGCTGCGGTCTTTTTCCAGTTCCAGTAGCCCAAGCACCGAGTTAAGCGGCGTACGAATATCGTGGCTCATGCGGGCAAGAAAGTCAGATTTCTCGCGGCTTGCGCGTTCGGCCTGCGCAAGCGCCTCGTTCAGGGCTGCGGTGAGCGCGGCTTTCTCGCTAATGTCCACCCAGCCGCCGACAATCCCCTGCGGCCGTCCAAGATTGTCGGTATAGCGGCATAGCCACCAGTAAAGCGTGGTGTCAGCAGCGGAAATGCGGGTTTCCCCCGTAAGGGGCTCACTGGCGTTAAGCAGCGTAAGCCGCTGTGGAAGGACCAGATTATCGGCGAGTTCGCCAAGCGGCAGGCGGGCAAACGGGCTTCCTTCTTCCGGCGTGTTCACCAGCAACGGGGAATGAATAAAAGCATCGTTATAGCGAGTGAGGCGGCCAGAAGGATCGCAGACAAACAGCGGTACCGGCGCATTATTCATCAGTGTTTGCCAGAGCGACAGGGCGTTGTGCAGCGCCGAAGTGTCCTGTTCCCGCTGGCGGCGCTGTCGCTGTGCGGTACTCCAGGCAACCAGTGCAATCAGCGCCGCACAGAAGGAGACGACGGCCAGCATAATAAGCCACAGAGAGCGGTCCGGCGTAGGCACCTGTTCGTTAAGTACCGCCAGTGGTTTTGCCCGGTGGCTAAAAATATCGGCCTTGGTCACGGAGGCCAGTATCGCGCTCACCCGCCTGGCATCGGCCAGGTTTGAAATGTCCGGCTCAAACCACAGAGGCGTGTCCGGCAGGCCCAGCGGCGTGAGCTGCAACGCGGTATTCCCGCGCTGGCGCAGGGCATAGTTCAGCGCATAAGCATCACCCGCCAGTCCGTCGGCGCCGCCCGCGCGCATCAGCTCAAAGCCCTGAGAAAGATCTTTCACCAGAACCAGGTTTTCTGCCGGTATTTGCTGGGCCAGTAGAGGGGCCAGTGGAGAATGGCGAATCACCGCAATGCGCCGGCTACGCAGCGCCGGTAAGGCTCCGGGAAGCGCTTTATCCAGCGGGCTAACCAGCCCCCAGCTCAGCGCGTCAAATGCAATCGCGCCCGGTGCCGGTGAGGTCTGGCTGGCAACAATCTTTAATCGTGTCCGCTCGCCTTTAGCAGGCAGGCCGGTTAAAGGCGGGTCGACCCCAAAAGAGAGGCTAAAGTGATTGGCGGGAAATAGGCTAAGCAGAAGATCGTACCAGACACCGTGAATATGCCCGTCAGCCGTCAGCTGCATCAGCGGTGCGGGCGCAGGAGGAAGCAGAACCTGTAAAGCAAGACGAGGCGCATTTTCGCTGGCGGGTGGGTTCCTTGCGCTGAATACGCTGCCCGCGGGTAAAAGCCATTTCTCCTCAAGCCAGTGGGCATCTTCCGGGTTCAGGGTGCGAATATAGGCGTTGAGTTCAGCCAGCGCGTCGGTGCGGTCGGGCAGCGCCCAGCCGCGGAAGTGAAGCGGCGCCAGGTTTTCTTGTGGTTCCAGCAGCAGCGTGGTCGCGGGGGCGCGAGTAATCCAGGTTCGCAGGATAAATTCCGGCGCGATAAAGCGTCTGGCCTCCCCAAGTATCAGCCGCTGGATGTTATCCCCGGTGGCGGCGGATGCCGCCAGCGTACAGGGTGGCGTTAAATTAACCGGTAGTTCGGGAAAGCACAGGGTTCCGCCGGCACCGTTTTTCATGGTCAGAGAGGCCAGCGGAAAAGTAAGCATCGGCTCACTGGGGTGCAGATATTCCGCCGGGGAGTGGTCCGCTATCAGTACGTCAATCTGCCGCCGGTTAAGGGCTTCGGTGCCTTCAGATGCAGAGGCAAAGCGATGGATCTCCGGTTCGGGGGCGTTGCTGAACAGAATGCTTAGTTCGTCATCAAGGATACCCGGCGTGCCGTTTTGCGAGACAAACGGAGGCGCCGCGTGCAGCAGGCCGATTCTCAGCGCGGCCGCCACGGCCTGCGTGTTTATCAGGAGTACGAGCAGCAGCGCGATCGGCCCTCCTTTACGCATATTAACTGTCCAGCCCAAGGCTTTGAGCACACTGGAACAGCTCAAAGTCGCTGGAAGCCCCGAGCTTGCGCATGGCGCTGTTTTTCTGCGTGCTAATGGTTTGTTTGGTGCGGTTAAGCTGCTCGCTAATTTGGTTCACCGTCAGGCCGCGCAGCAGCAGGCGCAGAACTTCGGTTTCCCGCTGGGTGAGCTGGACTTCTGGTTTTACCGGCGCCACATGTCCCTGGCGCGTGCTGTGCAGGGTCTGTACCAGGTTAGTCGACAGACTATTTTTGCTGAGAACGGCGTGCACCCCGCAGCGGCGCAGCGAAGCGAGTAGTTCAGGGTTGGTTATCATGGTTACCACGACAATCATGCTTTCCGGATAGCGACGGGCGAGGGTTTGGATCATCGTTAACCCGTCCGGGTAGTGCTCTCCGGGCATACTTAAATCCGTGATGATGATATCCACGGGGGATTGCGCCAGTTTATCCATCACCTCATCAGCGTTGAGTGCTTCATGGACAATGCGATAGCGGTCGCTGCGCGTTTGCAGAAGCGTGCGTAAGCCCAGTAAATAAACGGGGTGATCGTCGGCAATCAGAACGGTTTTTTGCATCACATCCGATCCGGGAAAGAGGCAAGTGCCTTAATGATAAAAGGCTGATCCTGAACAGGGTCAGGTGCGTTATTCACTACAGTTTAGACCGACGGGGAAGCCGCTGTACAGATGGCTTGCTCAGATGAGCAGTTCATTAATACTGCCAACGCCGAGTTTCCTCAATGCATTGTTTTTATGATTACTGATGGTTTTTATCGAGACCGACAGCTCCTGGGCGATGCGGTAGATAGGAAAGCTCCGGCAAATGAGGCCGATAATCTGGCTTTCTCTTCGGGTCAACAGCCCTGGATGGTAGCTTTGCAGCGTTGCTTGCTGGTGGAGCCGGTCAAGCGTTATGCCCAGACTTTCCAGATTCATGCTCCTGGCGCCGTGTGACCAGCAGCTAAATGCGGGGATGAGTTTTTTGCGGTTGTCGTAAAAAATGAAGATTTTGGCAAGCTGCTGGTTCAACGGAAAGCAGAGGCTCTTTTTGATGAATTTTTCACTGCTGCCATCGAGCAACAATATATCGCCGGGGAATATCTGGCGATAGACAAAATGCGGTTCCCACTTTTCCCAGCCGTACGCGCACAGGGTCATGTTCTCTTTGCGGATGAGCCCATTCAGGCCGACGGCAAAATAGTTGTCGTCTGAAAAAAGATAAATAGCCATAGAACCCCAATCATCCTTAGTTTGGAATATTAAACGCGTGGCAATATTTCATTCGTGCATAAACATAACATAGATATAACTTGCTGCAGGCGGGGCGACGCTATTCTCACACTATGCCAGACGGATTTTTATCTGAGCATGGGGAATGTCTCGTGGCAGAGCGAGAACTCGCAGGACGGACTGAGATATTTCTTCATTGAAATTCATTAATTCTTGTAGGAACAGGATTATAATCAGGTATTACTCATGAAATACTGATAATAAAATCAGGGTGAAGACCAGGTATTCTCAGGAAACTCATTGATGGAAATGGGGGTGAGGATAAAGGCTCTATCATTTATGTGGGGATATTGTTACGGTACGTCATCAATATTCACACCAGAGCCGTAGAGAGAAAAAATGCGGTACTCAGACAAATTATGTCTTATTCAGGCTGAACGAATTCAGGTATTCGCAATAAAACCGTTAGCCCGATAATTATCCAGGACCTTTCCCGTGAATCGCGAAGAAATATCTCTTTCAGCTACCGTGACGTTCGTACCGGAGAAATCATGCCTGGCCAGCCGGGAATATGGCGATATTCATCTTACGCCCAATGAGCGACGCCTGCTGGAGCTGATTATCAGCGGTAAATGCAAAAAGGAAACCATATTCGAGGAGATATGGCATAGCCAGGGAACCATCGTCAGTGAATCCAGCTATCACCAGCTGATAAAAATGCTGCGCCGCAAGCTACAGTATGCGGGGCTACCGGGGAGTATCATTAAAACGATCCCACGTTATGGGATTGTGCTGGTGCCCTGTGAATCACCGCCGGAGGTCATTGATGACGATGTCGTGGCGTGTGAAGTCGAATGCGTAGATGACTGCCTCGGCGAGGAGCCAGTAAGCATGCCTGCCACCGGGACGCGTGCGCTGCTTCCGCCGTTTAGCCCTTTTTACTCCCGGGTGTTGGCGGTCTTTTGTGTCGCGTTGATTCTCCTCCCGCCGGTTATCGTGCCGTTTTTGATGGAGAAGCCCCGGGCGTTTCAGGAGCAAGTCTTTCTTGACGGCGTAACCTTTCATTTCTCGTCCCGGCGCAGCGTTGACCGTGCTGTGCTGGTACAGAAGCGGCACGCGTTACCTGAGGGAATTAATAACGTCTACATTGCCTCTAACGGGCCAAAAGTCTTTGTTGCTCAGTGTGAGGGGGAATTGACGAAGGAGGGAAAATGCAGCTACGAATACTATTCTTCGTACTGATAGCGGGGTTTGCTCTGTGTATTGGTGGGGCTCTGGCTTATATGAGTTGGGGCTATTTTGATGCCCAAAGAACACCGACTGAACCGTGCAGCAGCGTCATTCATGATGGACGTTTTATTGATGAAAATCTTGAGCACTACCGTTTTAATGGCGTGATTACCTGGTGGCCAAAACTGTCCCGATTAACGTTGTTTGGTATCAAGTCAGACACCGCGGGGGACAAGGTTTTCAATCGTTCACTGGTGCTACAAGGGGTGAAGCGAAAAGGAAGTGTGGTGCACGGACGCGTCGCTGAACTAAATATTGCACCTGGCGATCAGTTACCTAAGAAAATGTTTTTGATAAGTGAAAGTAATCAAGATCTGGCGTTGTTATTTAAACCTATTAATCAGGGGCGCTGGCTGATGATGATTAATGATAATTGGGTCATGATGTGTGAGTACAAATAAGTTTCCGGCCTGTGGTGATAAGACCTTTCCAGGTGAATACGTTTAATATCTGCGGAAGGTCTCAGCCATTCTCCTGTTTTGCTATAGATGAATTTCATACCCTCAGGGAGAATATTCATTAACAACATTACAGGACGATTATGTTGAAGAAAAAAAACAGCCGCTTAAATGCCATTACCCTTGGACTGGTATTAAGCGGGCTGCTGGCGAGCGCAATGAGCTTTGCCGCTGCACCAGACGCCGCGTCTCAAATGCCTGATATCAGCCAAAAAAAAATCCTCGTGGGCTACTGGCATAACTGGGGAACTAACCCGGAAGAAATAGACAAGGCGCGTGGCTACCAGGGTGGTCTGCCTTCGGATATGAGCCTGCGTGAAGTGCCGAAAGGCTTTAACGTGGTGAACGTGTCGTTTATGAAGGTGATGGCCGGGCAGAGCGGCAATATCCCAACGTTTAAGCCTTATAACGCCAGCGATGAGGCGTTTCGCGCCGAAGTCGCCGAGCTCAATGCTCAGGGGCGGGCGGTATTGATTTCACTCGGCGGTGCGGATGCGCACATCGAGCTGCACAAGGGGCAGGAGCAAGCCCTGGCGGACGAAATTATTCGCCTTGTTGAAACCTACGGCTTTGACGGGCTGGATATTGACCTGGAACAGTCGGCCATCACCGCGGCAGACAACAGCAGCGTCATCCCGGCGGCGCTGAAAAAGGTTCGCGCTCACTATCAGCAGCAGGGTAAGCACTTCATTATCAGTATGGCACCTGAGTTTCCTTATCTTCAGGCCGATCGCGGCGTGAATTATAAGGCCTATTTGCAGAATCTGGCCGGTGCCTACGACTTTATCGCCCCGCAGTATTACAACCAGGCCGGTGACGGCGTAAACATGAGCACCCCTGAAGAGGTGGCGGAAGTCGGCGGCTGGTGGCTGCCACAGGACGTGCAGGGGGGGTCAAATGCCCGGCAGAAAGAGCTGTTCCTCTACTATCTGACCGACAGCCTGGCAAACGGCAGCCGTGGCTATGTAAAAATTCCGGCCAGTAAACTGGTGATTGGTCTGCCGGCCAATGCCGATGCGGCAGGCTCCGGATATGTGAAGGACGCCCATAGCGTCTACAACGCGCTGGCAAGGCTGGAAGCGGCCAATGAGCCGGTGAAGGGGCTGATGACCTGGTCAGTGAACTGGGATAACGGCACCACCAAAAGCGGGCAGCACTATGGCTATGAGTTCCTGAACCGCTATCAGAGCATTCTCGATGGCTCGCTGCCGGATGAAAAAGAAGACACCGAATCCCCGGATCAGGTCCAGGGCGTGAAAGCGACGTTAACGGGCAGCACGGTGGCGCTGGATTGGCAGCCTACTCAGGATAACGTTGGTGTGGCAGGCTATACCGTCTGGCGCGATTTGGAGCAAATCGCAGATACCCGGGATACGCACTGGCGTGATGCGAAGGGTGAACCAGGAGCAACCTATCGCTATACGGTTATTGCTTATGATGCGGCCAATAATTTTGCGGCACCGAGCCAGCCCGTCATTGTGACGCTACCGGGGGACTGGGACGATAACGATGACGACGAACAGGAAAGTGGCGTAGCGGCCTTTACGCCGGGCAAAGCCTATGCGGTGGACGACAAGGTACTGTACGGCGGTAAAGTTTATCGCTGTCGAAGCGCCCATACCGCTGCCAGCCACTGGGCGCCGGATCAGGCTCTGAGCCTGTGGGTCGCTGAGTAAGTCTCGCACGACGTCCGGCCCCTGATAACGGGGCCGTTTTGTTGATTACGCCAATTTTTACAAGGTTACAGAGTATGCAATCTCATTCGGCAACTGCCCTACGCTACGATCGTTTCACACGTATCCTTCACTGGGTTGTCGCGACGGTCATTATCTACGCGATGTGCATGGGGTACATTCTGCACGCGCTGGAAGGCACGCGGTGGTTCACCTTTTTCTCCGTACTGAATATGTCCCTGGGCACTATTGCTACGCCTATTATGCTGGTGCGTTTTGCCTGGCGCTTTTTCCGGCCCTCTGTGGCCTGGCCTGACAGCATTTCTCAGCGCAAAAAGCAGATGGTGGTTTTTATTCATGAAGTGTTCTACCTGACCATCATGGTGGTGCTGGTGAGCGGATTCCTGATGCTGCAAAAGGATTACCACCTGTTTGGTTTACTGCCCGTCACGCGTCCTATCGATGTTCCGGTAATCAACCACTTCTTCTTCGTTATCCATCGTTATAGCTGCATTTTGCTGGGCGCTATCCTGGTGATGCATGTCGCTGCGGTACTGAAATATACCTTTAGCGGCAAGCCGGAGATCCTGCGGCGCATGCTGTAAACCGGCCGTGACTTACCGGTGAGGAAGCGACGGGTAAAACGGGCTTATTCCACCCGTAAGATGCGGCTCGCCGGGGATCCGTAGAATGGCCAACAGGCAACGCGCCTGTTGGCCATTAAGCCGTTGTACCGTGAGGACTTGTTCGAACATCGGCTCCTCACTCCCGGCGTGCCAGTGGAGAAATGCTGACATAAAGGGTTCATCGCAATGGGCCTCCAGCAGCTCAAGCGTACTGATGCTCTGGCTTTCACCGGGAAAAAGGACTTCGGTATTACTCTGCCAGTGCAGCGTTCTCTGCGACATCTCCAGGCGGAACAGTATTCCGCTGCCGGTAAGGGCAAAGCGGGCCAGCAGGGTATCGGTACTTTTCGCCTGCCGCTGCTGGCGGCGTATCCAGCGCTGGTACTGATGCAGGCAGCCGGCAAGCATGGCTGAAAAGACCAGGTACCACTGTGCCTGCCAGATAGCCGGTAGCACCGCCGGCGTCAGTGCGAAAAAGATCCCTTCACGCTGCTGAGTGGCCAGCACCACGATCAGGTATTGCACCACCAGCAATACGCCAAGGCCGCGACCGGAAAGCGTAAAAACGCTCAATAGCAGCAGGGTAAGCTGAATAAACAGAGAGTTAAGCCCCATCAGCAGATGCCCGAGTGGCGTTAAAAATAGCGCGAGTTGTAATGCTGCATTAGCGGCAATCACCACCAGCGTCTGCCGGTTTCCCAGCGACTGGCGAAGCGAAAGGTGTGATTCACTGTGTTCGCGCAGAAACGGCAGCATGACCAGCACCCCCGTGAGGGCGCCCAGCGCCCAGGACAGCAGATGCAGCGGGGCGACCGGGTAACCCGCCAATAGCAGGCAGGCGCTGAGCAGAGCACTTCCGCAGAAGGTGCACAGGATCAGCAGTGATACCCACGCCAGTTCACGGGCAATAGGGTGCTGGGCCGAGGGGGCCCATAGCAGCGGTGCACTGGAGCGAAAAGTGATGACAGCAAGCGGGAACACCACAACATCGAACACGGCGAACAGGCTTGCGAGCGAGAGTGGGCGGCCTATCCATACGCCCGCAAAAATATGCAATAGCCCGGCGGTGAGCAGCCATAGCGGCCAGTCGCGAACCGGCGTTAACCAAAGTACGGCAAACAGCAGCGAGGCGGGAAACCACAGCGTTGTTGAAAGACTCCAGGCGTCCCGGCTGTGGAAGCTCTGCAGCGCTAGCAGGCTGTACAGGCCTGAAAAAAGCACCCAGCGGATAATGGTGCGGGTCATCAGCGTCGTTCTCCTGCCGTTGCTATCTCATTTATAGGGTAGTTGATAATGCCCGGGGGGAAGCCCCGGAGCGGAGCGTGATTTTCCGCGGGCATTATCAGCAAAGATTATTCAACCATCCTGCAATCGTGCGTTCAGAGGAACCTATGCTGGTCAGTTTTTTTATCTTATCAGGTGCCATTCTCGGCAGCTTTTGTAACGTTGTTATTTACCGCCTGCCGCGCATGCTCTACGGCGAAACGGCGCTCTCGCTGTCTTGGCCCGCTTCCCATTGCCCACACTGCAAAAAGCCGATTAAGGTGCGCCACAATATTCCCCTTTTCGGCTGGCTGCTACTGCGAGGCCGTTGTGCCGGGTGTGGGCAGCCCATTTCACTGCGCTACCCGCTGGTGGAGGCGCTGCTGGCATTCCTTTACGGGGCCATCGTTTGGCAGCAGGGCTTAACGCCACAAAGCGGCGTTGACCTGTTGGTGGTGACGCTGCTGGTACCGCTTTTCTTTATCGACCTGCAAACCATGCTACTGCCGGACCGACTCACGCTGCCGCTGCTCGTTGCGGCCCTGTTGCTTGCCGCCAGCGGCTACGGTGCCGTGACGCTGCCTTCGGCGCTGCTTGCGGCCGGACTGGGGTTTGGTGTGCCGTGGGTACTCTCTTTGTTATTTCACCTGCTGCGTGGGCATGAGGGGATGGGAAGGGGAGACATGAAACTCCTGGCTGCATTAGGTGCCTGGCTGGGGCCGCAGGCGCTGTTGGATGTTGTTGCTGCATCGACGCTTTTGGCGCTTGGCGCGGCGCTGGTTCTGCTGCGGGTGAAGCCTGGTGAGCCGTTTCCCTTTGGCCCTTATCCCATTATTGCCGCGCTGGCCTGGCTTCTGATGGGGCGCTAAAACGTCAGGCAAAAAAAGACACCGGCTCAAGGGGCGCAGCCGGTGTCAAAGGGTAGCAAGGTTTTATTTTCCGCCCGTCATGCGGGCGGTGTTTGGTGGGTTACTGTTGTTTCCACAGACCGCTCTGGCCCGGGACATTGTTCTGGGAGATCCACTGGCTGGCTTTCCAGGTTTTGCCTGCATGGCTGACCACGTTGCCGCCGTCGTAAACCATCGTGGAAAGCCACGCTACCGGGTTAGCGTTGTTGTGCAGCTTCCAGTCGGCACCTTTGCCTGGTTCGGCAGTTGTCCAGTTACGGGCGATGTAGTTGGTCCCTTTCCAGCTGACGGTATTGCCTGCGGTATAGGTGTCACCGGCAACCCAGGTGGCGTAGTCGCCGGTACCAGGCTCATCTTTTGCCGTGACTTTCAGGTTGACGGTCCCCGTGGCTTTACGTTCGCCGTTATCCAGTTCAGCGGTCACTTTCACCTGATAATCGCCCGCAGCCAGGCCGCTCTTCACATTGCCGCTCTGGTCGATGCCGGTGACTTCAGTGCCATTTTTGAGCAGGGACCAGCGGTAGCTCACGCTGCCCTGGTTGTAGTCAAAGTTGGCTTTGGCGGTGAATTTGCCACCTTTATCCGCAGCAATGCTTGCCGGGCCGGTTGGTGACACCTGCGGAGCAAGCACGCTGACTTTCAGCGTGGCTTTTCCGGAAGGGCCATTGGCGCTGGTGCCGGTCAGTTCGAAGGTCGCCGTTGCGCCGCCGTTCACGCCGCCAGGTACACGGATCTGGGTTTTCGCTTGGTTTGCCGGGCTTGCGGTGATGCGGGTATCGCCTGCAACCTGCTTCCACTGCCAGGTTACGCCGGACTTGTCGCTGCTGCCGGTGACGGCATAGCTGTAAGTGGCGCTGGCGGTAGCAATCGGATCCAGGGTGTAGCGGTCAAGGCTAATCACTGGCGTTTCCGCGTTAGCGACGATTTCAATGGCATAGCCGTAGCTGCTATTGCTCACGAAGACCTGGTTGTTGCGCGGCATCTGTTCGTTAAAGCTAATGTTGCCGTCAGACTGCTTTTGACCAATCTGCAGCTCATTGCTGTGGTCACGGTTAAGCTGTTTACCCAGCTCAATAACCCACTGGTTGTTGTTGATGTTCTGCGCGGTGATCGCCAGGCTGACATCGATCAGGTTATCGCCGCGGGTGCCGCCCATCAGGCGGAAGCGTACTTTTTCGCCAACGGCCGGTTTGTGGGCGTTGGTGATGAAGTCACCTTTTTGCGTCCAGCCGCTTTCGCCGCCTTCTTCCTCTTCACCGCCGCCGCCAGGAATTTCTGATCCGTCACGTGATTTGATGTTCACGTCGCTACAGTTATAGAAACCTTCACCTACCGCATCAATACGTTGCCAGCGGGTAAAGATCACGGCTTTGCCGACGCGGTCTTCCGGGATGGTCACATTCACCGTGTGGCGAACGCTTGGATCGCCAGAGGCGATATCAAATTTCTTCAGCAGCTCTACGTCATTCCAGCCCAGCGCTTTTTTGCTTGGGTCCACGTTTTTCTTGTTGATATAGAATTCAATGAAGGACGGAGTGTGCTTCGCGGTGTAGTAGTAGGTCATGCCGACCTGGCCATGCGCGTCCGGCTGAACGGTGGTGGTGGTCCAGTCTGAACGCGGCAGGTTAAAGCCCGCGAAGCCCAGATTGCTGCCGCTGCACAGCATGCCATCACGGACATCGGTCTGCTCCACGGTGTGAGGGGCTTTGGCAAAACCGGTAAAGCCGTTCCAGTTGTCGAAGGCTGCCTGAGCCGACGGGCTGTTTTCAAGCGCGGCTTTACAGGCGGCGCTCTTCATTGAACCAGGGTTCCAGTGGCCGCCCTGGGTATGACATTCCCACTGACGGGCTTTAGGGTTCTCCATGGCGCCGTGGCCGAAGGCCGGGCCGGAGAGGGAGGACATGGCAAGGCTACCGATGACGACAGCCAGGATTTTTTTCTGAGGTAAGATCATGAACGTTTATCCTTGTTCAAAGTGCATCGAAAATGACGCAGTAACGTTAACGATCCCGGGGGCAAAGCGGTATGAGATTGCAGCATAAGAGGTTGAGAAAATTCTTTTTCGCAAAATGGTTTGTTTATAATTGAGGTTAACTAAGAAATTTCTGCTGTTAAAAGGCCAAAGCCCGGCATTTGCCGGGCGAGGTTTAATTGCTTATTTACAGCTGTTATTTGCCGCGTCTGCGCTGCGCCATGCGCCCCACATACCGCCTTTACCCGGCTCTTCCTGGCCCGCATTTACGTACCATTGGTTGAACCATGTCTGGCCGTTGTGGCTGACGCGCGTACATTTCACCGGGTAGGCAATGCGCGGATTATAGGCATCGGCATCTTCCTCCGGGATATCCGGAATGGTGGCTTTATTTACCGTTACGGTGATTTCGCTGGTGTCTTCACTGCCGTCTTTACCTTTGACGGTTAAGCGATAAGTGACCTCCCCCTCAGTATTAGCCGGGATCAGCGCGCGTGCGGTTGGCCCGTCAACCTGGCGAACCCAGGCTCCGGCGTGCTTTTCCTGCAGCCAGAATGTGCCTGCACCTTTGCTGATGGTCCAGCGGTACGAGACGGCATTCTGACTGGCGCTGGCATCAAGCGCGTAAGCACGTGAGGCGTCGCTGGTGGCTGTAACGCTAAAATTCTGCCCGGCAACCGCAACAGGTTTGTCCTGACCGCCGTCATCTTTAAGCTCCATGATTTTCTCAACCGCCCTGGCCATGTTCGGGTGTGTGCCGACTTTAGCGGAGTCTCCGGCGACAAGAGCGGTTCCGGTTTCCTGGAGGATCTGGCGCATTTGAACCGGTGAAACGGTGATGCCGTGGGCTTTAGCGATGCCCGACAGGCTGGCGACCACGCCTGCAATAATCGGGTTTGCCGAAGAGGTGCCGGAGAACGAGCCGGTGTATTCCGCATTTTTGGCGTTGTGCAGACCGCCGTAGCCGGTGGTTACCACATCCCAACAGCCCCAGCTGGCGCTGGTGACGCGGGCTCCCCAGGTGCTGAAGGAGGCTTTTTTACCGTTGTTCGCGCAAAATGCACCCGCAATAATTGCCCCGGAATCACGCTTTTTCACGTCAAACTTGCCGTTAAACGCCGCGTGATCGAGGTTAATGTTACCGTTGCCTGCGGCCTGAATGACATGCACGCCTTTGTCGGTTAGCGCCTTAATCACGTCGTAGTAGGCGGCGGCATTTTCCTGCGGGACGTAACAGCTGGAGGTGCAGCCGGTGATATCCCCGCCGCCGGTTTGCATCCCTATCTGCACCACATCGCCCGCGCTGAGGCGTGGGATCATGTTGTAGAGGTTATTGGCCTGCCACTTCGAATAGCCCATGCGGACATTCCAGCTCAGGCCACGTATGCCGGTGCCGATATCTTTGGCGGCCATAATACCGACCGAGCTGGTGTCGTGATCTTCCCCGGTGTAGGTTTTGTCGCCTTCATGGAAGCTCACTTCCGGCAGATTGACGTGGCTGCTGTTCCACGGGTTGTTTTCCATCGAAACCAGCGACACGCCGCTGCCGTCATGCCCGGCATATTGACTCACGCTTGCACGGTTCACGCCGCCCATCGCGTAGTTTGGCCGTTTTTCACCCGGCGCGTTGGCATAGTCCTGCTGGGATCGAAAGTCTGGTACGCTGGCCTTCGGGCTGGTGCTTAATGCGTAACTTAGCCCGCTTTCCTGCGGGCGCTCAGCGTTTTCAAGCCCACGCTCAAGCGATACAGGAATGGACTCAGGGTAGACCAGCTCAACGTTGTCCTGCTGCGCAAGTTTACCGATGATGCCGTTGATGTAGTCGACATCATGCTGTTTGCTTTCTGGCAGCTCGACCCGCAGATAGCGGTCAAAACCATAACGTTCGTTCAGCGTCGTCATTTCGCTCAGCTGCGCCCCCCGCAGCCCGGAGGCGTTAAACAGTGGGGAAATCGCTAAGGTATTATTCCGTAATTCAGGAAAGGCTGATTTAATCTGTAGGTTATTATTGGGTTTTAATTTCACTATTACCGAGATATAAGAGGTGCCGGCCCACGCTTTTTCATACTCGGCATGACTTTCCGCCAGCGCTGAAAAGTTGAATGAGGCGCAAATAAGTAATGCTAATGCCGTTTTATTCATGAAATTCCATCCGTAGTTAAATATCCATAATGCTAACTTTCGTGGATACCCTAGCCTGAATGGTCAAAATAAAAGAATAAGAAACCCCCTTCACAGAATAAGAAAAGACTCGGTCGAGGCCTGGAGTTACCTGCTCTGAAAATACACGGCGGGATGAAGTTCAGACAGTTGTTGTGAGTTTCCTGAGGCGTTACAGACATTCGCTTCGGGGTGGCGGAGTGCGTTGCAGGCCAGTGGCGAGAAGGAATTTATTCTCATTTGCAGTAGGCAGCGTTTTAACTCTCGCGAAGTCGTTGATATGACAGGCACTGATTTTTATGGTGTGAGATATTTTACGTAATTAAAAATCATGATCTGGAAAAGCTGAGGCTTACGTGAATATTCAGGAATAACTCCTTAAAACGCTATAGAGTCCGCGAGACGTTACGTGTCTACTCCTGCCTGAAAGCGTTACTAAAACGCAGATGTCATTTCAAGGTAGAAAATTATGACCAGCACACAACAATATTCTGTGCGCCAGCGTTTTTCCGTCTGGATAATATTATCGCACTATATTTTTTCGTTATGTCTTTTTACTATTCCTCAAGGCGTTCGGGCGCAAATGCTACCCGAAACACACACACAAAATTACATCCTTTATCATAACACGGCGCATAAAAGCTGGCAGCAAATCCAGCAGGAAATCGCCCCGCAAATCGACAATCTTGAGCAACAACAACAACAGCTGGCGCAGCAGTATGGGCTCACCCTTAACGAATGGCTGTTGCTGCCGGATACCGGCCCGCAGACCCGGCGTTATCCGGCGGTGAAGCTGGTGAACGTCGGAGAAGATGAGGACATCACGAATGTTGCCTTCCATTATCACATCTCCCTTGACGCGCTACAGGCGCTGAATGGCCGGGTAAAAACCCCGGAGCAGCTTAAAACCCTGGCAGGCCAGTGGATAATTGTGCCTCAGGATCACGATACACGCACGTCCGACGCCGCGGCAGCCGGTAATGATGAGAGCGGACTGCGTGACCGGATGGCCTCGACATGGGGGAACGCTCAGCAAAACGGCGCGGGCAATGCGCTGCGCGCCACCGCCAACAGTACGGTAAACGCTGCGTTAACTCAGGAGGTCGAGAACTGGCTGAAACAGACGGGCGGCAAAGCCCGGGTAACGGCGGATGTTGGCCTGGCCGGAAACGACGGCCGTGATTTTGGCCTGGATTTCCTCTGGCCGGTAAAAATCTGGCAGGACGACATTCTGTTTACCCAGATGAGTTCCCATCGCTGGAACGATCGCAACATGCTCAATCTCGGCATCGGCTGGCGGCATACCTTTACGCCGCACCTGCTGGCGGGCGGCAACGTCTTTTTTGACCAGGATATTACCCGTCATCATAACCGGCTGGGACTGGGGGGCGAGCTGTGGAGCGACAGAATGCGCGCGTCGGCAAACTACTATGTCCCGCTAAGCGGCTGGCGTCATTCGAACGACAACGTCTTTAATGACGACCCCGCACGCTATGAACTCTACGAGCGTGCGGCCCGTGGCTGGGACATCAATGTTGAAACTGCGCTGTCTCAGCACGTCTCCGCAAACGTTGGCTGGTTCCAGTGGTACGGTGAGAAAGTCGACGTTAACGGCAGCCGCAGCGAAGCCAGCCGCAACCCACACGGCCTGAATCTTGGCCTGAACTGGCAACCCGTGCCGCTGCTTGGCATAAGCGCCGAGCAACACTTTATCAGTGGTCAGAGCGATAACTTTGCCGTGGGTGTTAATTTCCACTGGGAGTTTGGGCGCAAATTATCAGAGATGCTGGCGGCTGAAAATGCCACGGCAATGCCGTCGTTGATGCAATCCCGCACCGAGTTTGTCACCCGAAATAACAATATCGTGCTGGCCTACAAACAGAAAGAAAAAGACTGGCGTCTGTACTTCGTGCCGACGGAGCGGGCTACCCAGGTTGGCGTTCCGCTGCTGCATGCGGTGAAGGGGGGGCAAGGGGGCGTCGTTCGTTATGCTTCGTCGAACGCCGCGGTGGCTTCCGTGGATGAAGCGAGCGGCCAGGTCAATCCGAAGCAGCGTGGCGATGTCATCATCACCGCGACCGAAACGGCTCCAACGGACAGCGAGCGGGTATTTAGCTCTGCCAGTTACCATCTCACCGTGATGCCGGGTGATTTTGCACCTTCCGTAACCGGGGTGACTATCGACGGTGAAATGTCGCCGGGTAAAACGCTGACGGGGAGTTACACCTACGTCAGCAACGAAGGGGAGGATGAAGACGAGACCCAAACGCAGCTGCGTTGGTTTGATAAAGCCAGCGGTAAGTTACTTAAAGAAGGCAGCGCCAGCTGGCAGGTCAGTGCGGAAGATATGAGCAAAACGCTTATCTTCCAGGTGACGCCGGTTAATAAAAAAGGCGTTGCGGGTGAGCCGGGTGCGGCGGAAGTGACCGGCAGTGCCGAGATCGCCTTGCTGCGTATCGATCACCTGTTGACTCCGGGGGAAATTCGCCAGGACGGCAGCGTGAAATTCTTCGCCGAAAACGATGGCGCATTATTGCTGCTGGCGCAGGTGACCGACGGCAAAGGTACCCCTCTTGAGGACCAGCGCGTGTACTGGCAAAGCCAGAATGTGCTCGGTGTGCTGTCACAGAATAGTGTTCGCACGGATGCCCATGGCCAGGCGCTGGTGAAGATAACCGGGATCATGGACGACGGCCAGGATCAGATAGTGGCCTCTTTGATGTCGCCGGTTGCAGAGTTCAGCAGCGCCGCCGCCGGGGATAATTCGTCTCAGCAAGAGACGATGAAGCTCAATGTAGACTTCTCACGCGCGCTGTCTATTCACTTCTCCCGCTCACCGAAACAGGCTGAAGTTGCCACAGACCAGGAGTTTATCCTCGACGTAACCGATCAGGATGGCGCCCCGATGATTGTTCCGACGGCGGTAACCTGGAAAAGCAACGGAGAAATCCACAGCGGTATGACCGACGATCAGGGGCACGCTTCGATGACCCTGACCGCGCCGCAAAAAGTCGCGGATGGCTGGGATGTTAGCGTAGACGTTGGCGACGCGAAGGCCTCTGCTCCTGCGATTGCGCTTGAGGCGGGCGCCGTCGCGCGGGTCGATCTTGATGTGCCGGACAGCGCGGTAGCTGGCAGCAGCGATGCTGAAGTCAGCGCCGGGCTTTTCGATCGCTTTGACAATCCCGTGACGCTCCGTAAACAGGCCATTGACTGGCAGATCTCGGGGAGCGATTTCAGCGGTCCGGCCAGCGGCGACAGCGACGCCGGGGGCAGGGTGAGTGCAAAAGTGACCATTCCAAAAACGGCACCGTCCAGCGTTGAAGTCAGCGCAGGGAAGGCATCGAAAACGATGCAGATCGTCGTCGGTAAGGTGGACAGCGTTGAGCTTACCAGCTCGCCAGATACGCTCAACGCGAACGGAAGTAATACCGCAACCCTGACGGCTACGGCGCGGGATGCGCATAACAACGTGGTGCAAAATGCGGCCGTCGTGTGGTCAACGCAAACGCCTGATTTGGGCACGCTGAGCCATCAGGTCAACACTACCGATCGGGACGGTAACGCGACGGCGATATTGACTACCGCTACGCTCGGCGGTACGGCAAAAGTCACGGCAGAGATCGAGGGGAAAAGCGATCGGGCCGATCTGACGCTGAACGGCATCCCGGTTGTGACAAGCGTGACGCTCGACAGAACGAAAACCCTCAAAGTGGGGGAGACCGTTCGCGTTGCAGATTATCAGGTAGAAGAAAACGGCAGCGGTGCCGTAGAGATGAGCTGGCAGTGGACCCGCGACGGCAATCTTATTAGCGGAGCCAACGGCGACAGCTACACGTTAGCGGAGGCGGATACCGGCACGCAGCTCGCCGTTCTCGCCTGGGCGACCAACAATGCGGGTAACAAAGGGGGGAAAGCCTCGGACAAAACCGACAAGGTTATTGGTCTTGTGAATCAGGTCATCGTGACGTCTGACACCAGCAGCGTGAACGCCGACGGCAGCAGTACGTTGACCTTTACGGCGCTGGCGCTGGATAAAAAAGGCGTGGCCGTTCCCGGAGAAACGATCGGCTGGACGGTAGATAAACCGTCGCTGGTAACGCAAAAAGAGAGCGACACCGAAACCAGCGCTGAGGGGAAAGGTAAGCTTGAGCTGATAGCCCGACACACCGGCGGCGATTTCCTCGTAACGGCAGCCATTGGCGGCAAAACCGGCGGCTATGACGCCACGCTGAAAGGCATTCCGGTTATCACCCGCGTTGCGCTGAATAAAACCAGCGGGCTTAAAGTGGGTGATACCGTGAGCGTGTCGGATATTGCGGTCGAAGAAAACGGCGGTGGTGCAGTGACCTACAGCTACCAGTGGGGGCGTGATACCGGCAGCGTTTCCGGCGGTATTTCTGGGGCAAAAGCCCCGAGCTATACGCTGACCGAGGCCGATACCGGTGCACAGATTTTTGTCTACGTCACGGCAACCAACGCGGTTAAAAATACCGGTTCTCTCGGTTCGGAGAAAACACAGTCTGTGATTGGCGTGGTGTCGACGGTATCCGTAACGCCCAATGTTGATGCCATAAACGCCGATGGCAGCAGTAGTGTGATCTTTACTGCAGAGGCGAAAGATAAGAACGGTGTTGCCGTTCCCCGGTCGGCTATTCACTGGAGCATCGATAAACCGGCGCTGGTCACTCAGGGCGAGGCGGAGGCAGAAACCGATGCCCAGGGGAAAGGGACAATGGCGATTTCAGCGCTGAATATGGGCGGTGTTGTCATGGCTACCGCAACTATTGGTGCTAAGCAGGATACAAAAGCCGTGACGCTGAAGGGGATCCCAACCATTGAGCGCGTCACGTTGAATAAAACTTCAGGGCTGAAAGTCGGTGAAACGCTCAGTATTAACGATCTGATCGTTAATCAAAATGGCGGCGGTAACGTAACCTATACCTATCAATGGGGACGTGATAGTGGCTCAGTATCAGGAGGAATTAGTGGTGCAACGGGAGCAACCTATACACTGACGGATGCTGATACCGGGATGATGATCTTCGTTGACGTTTACGCGACCAACGCCGCGGGGAATTCAGGGTATGGACATTCTGATAAAACCGATGCGGTCATTGGGACTGTTGCGAATATTCTGGTTACCGCCAGTGCTGATGTTGTGGATGCCAACGGCAACAGTAAACTGATCTTCACAGCAAAAGCGACGGACAAGAGAAATGTGGCCGTTCCAAACGAAGCGATCGGTTGGTCTATTGATAAACCTTCGTTAGTGACTCAGGGAGCAACGAGCAGCACGACAAATAATCAAGGTGAAGGAACGATGACCGTTACGACCACTCAAACGGGCGGTGCCATTACGGTAACCGCAACGGCGGGAGGAAAAAACGGGAGTGAGGGTGTTCAGATTAACGGTATCCCTGTGGTCACAGGCGTGACCTTAGATAAAACCAGCGGGTTGAAAGTCGGTGACACCGTGAGGGTTACCCGGGTTGATGTCGATGAGCGTGGCGGAGGAAGCGTCACTAAAGCCTATCAATGGGGGAGAGATTCAGGGACGGTTTCAGGAGGCATTGGTGGGGCCAATAAAGACTCCTATACCTTGACTGACGCTGATGCGGGAAACAGCATTTATGCCTATGTGACTGTGAGAAACTCCGCGGGCAAGACAGGGGATGCGTCCTCCGTTAAAACGGCCAAAGTAATTGGTAAGGTCAGTCGTGTAGCGGTTACAGCGGATAAAAGCTCGGTCAATGCGGACAGCAACAGCACCGTAACGTATACCGTGACGGCATACGATAAAAATAACGTTGTGGTGCCGGGAGAGGGGATCGTCTGGTCTATCAACACACCAGCCCTGGTTACCGCAGGAGCGAAATCAACGGTCACGAATGCCCAGGGGCAAGGAACCTATACGTTGACGACGCGTGAAACGGGTGGGAATCTGCAGGTTTATGCCAGCGTTAATGGTTATCAGGACTCCAGTACGGTTTCGCTTAAAGGGGCGCCAATTGTGGAATATGTTGCTATTACGCCAATGTCGAACCTTAAACCGGGCATGACGATAAGTATTGATTCGTCCAATACCCGTGTAAACCAGAATGGCGGCGGAGCAACCAATTGGTCTTACCAATGGAAGCGTAATGGATCGGCGATTTCCGGGGCGACCTCGAGTCAATATCGTATTCAGTCCGGAGACACCGGATATGGTCTTTCATTAACGCTGCAAGCCACTAGCCCGAGTACGGGGCGATCGGGAAGTAATAGCTCTAATCAGTCGGAGCGTGTTCAGGATCCCGTGACTTATAGCATTACTCGGGTTAAGCATTATTACTTCTATAACTTTGTTGCCCCATGGGTTTATGAACCGGCGGTCAAAGTGGAAAACAATAAAGGAAACCCTGTTTCTGGTGTAGAAGTTTGCTTCAAGGTTTACCGTGGCTCGATCCCAACACCGGATGGCATGCCTATCCCACCGTCACAGGCCGATTTCCGTAAAACAACCGGCAGTGATGGCGTGACGGGGTACGAGAAAGTGACCGGAACCGGGACGCAAAAACTGCATCTCAGGGCCTGGATCTGCTCCACGGGTAAAATGCCTGGCACCTCTGTTTATATGGGTGACGGTAACAAAGACTGGTACGACGCACCTTCAGACTGGAGAACGACGGTAAACCAGAACTAACCTTATTAAGGTCCTGATGAGCCGATCGTTAATGAGCCCTGCTGCGTTTACACGAGGCAGGGCTCATTTTTTATCGCCCACAAGCCGCTGGCATGGGAGCCTGCGGATCGCCCTCCACTTTAAACGTCCAGTCGTAATAGCTTTTCGCTTTTGAAAACGTCTCTATATCGTGGCTGAATCCCACTTTACGGCGGGGTTTGCCTTTGCCCAGGCTGCGCACGCCGATCCAGCGCCCCTGCGGATCGTAGATAGCTCCCCAGGTTTTATCGTTTGTCAGCGGGTCGACCCAGGCCTGGCGCAGATGATAGCGCGGCGTTGGCCCGCGTTTGTCGAGCGTCAGCTGTTCAACACGCACGGGAAAGCAGCCGTTGCCCACGGCCCGATAGGCGGCAATAGCCGCACGGTATTGCTCGCCGCGAAACAACAGTTCTGCCTCCTGTTGCTCCCAATACCTCATCTGCACGCTGTCCTGGCTTTTCAGCAGCGACAGCGCTAAGGCAGACAGGGCGACCAACAGTAGCAGATAGGTAAAGCCGCCCTGCCGTTCAGTCAGGCGCATGAAATGGCTGCCGGGGGAACGTTTGTGGCGCTTCAATATCAACAATCTGCCCGTCATCGTCGGTTTTTGCCTCCCAGATATCGCGGCGGTTAGTGACCGGATCCAGCGGCATTTCGCGCAGATAACCTGCCTCGATAAGCTCGTCCAGGCTGTAGGGGCCCACAATACGGTCGCGACGGAAATGGTCGATAGCGCTTCGCAGCGTGTTCAGGTTGTGATCGCGCACCACCACTTTGGCCTGGTCGGCATGCTGAAAGAAACGCGGTGCGACCAGCGTCATCAGCGTGGCGATGATCGCCATCACCACCAGCAGTTCAATCAGGGTAAAACCCTTTTCACCATTTCGCATAGGGCACTCCATTCAGGCCGTTGGCGGTGCTGCTGCTGCTGACGTCAAAAACATCTTTACCCCCGCCGCTAAAGTCGCCTGGTGGCTGGGTTGACGCCCGTAGACGCCAGGTTTCCTCGTCGCTGCGTCCCGGGCAGTCGCACATCGGATCCCTGGGAATACGGCGCAGAAAATAAATTAATCCGCCGTTAGGGTTAGCGGTATCAGTCACGCCCTCAATCAGCTGTTTAAGCGTCGGGGGATAGCCCGACTCGCGGGCTTTCTTCTCAATCTTCCCGTCCAGGCCAGCCTGGTGATAGGCGTCAATCGCGTTGCGCAGGCTACGCAGCGACTCTCGTAGCTCCATCTCCTGCTGCTGTTGGTGGTAGTGACGTACCAGCGGCGTTGCGGCAGCGGCTAAGGTGCCGAGAATCGCCAGAGTCACCATCATCTCTATCAGAGTAAAACCCCGCTGGCCGTGCATTACGGTGCTCCGTTTAGCGGTAGCGTGTCATCCAGTATCGGAGGCGGCAAGGTTGCGGTACGAGGCGGGAAGTGCGCAGGTGGCGCAAGATCCGGCGCGCTGAAACCTGGCTCACTGTCCGGCTGCGTCAGGCCGCGCAGCTGGATGCTGTCACCGGTTAGATCGTCACTCCCCATTTCAATGGTGCTGATGTGGCTGCCCGGCAGGTCCAGATTGCGATCGATGGTCGGCGTTATCAGCAGGACCACTTCGGTTCGCTGCTTGTTGTGCGATTTGCTGCCAAACAGCCTGCCGAGGCCGGGAATGTCACTCAGCAGCGGTGTGCCGCTGTCGGAATCGGTTTCGTCCTGTTTAATCAGCCCCGCCAGCATTTGCGTCTCACCGTTCAGGCTGCTTAACGTGGTGTTTGCTTCGCGTTTGTTGGTGCGGTAGTAGACCGCGCCGTTCTCGCCTTTCTCTGACGTACCCAGGCTGCTGAGGGTAAATTTCACGTCCATGGAGATGTTGTCGTCCATGCTGATGTCCGGCGTCACTTCAAGCTTCAGCCCGACGTCCTGATACTCGACTTTCTGTTGGGAAATGCCTTCATTCACATTACTGGTCAGAACCGGGATGGTTTCGCCGATATCAATCTGCGCCTTCTTGTTGTTTTTGACCCGAATGCGTGGGTTAGCCAGTACCCGGGCGTTACCCAGCACTTTTTTCAGGTCGATGGACATGTTGTCGATATTGACCCGGACATTACCCCCGTTGATGTCTTTAATCGGTAAGCCGCTGGCTTCACCCTTTTCCCCTTCGTTCTTACCGAAACCGGCGCTGATTTTTTGCGGCAGGTTGATACCCAGTGCTTCAATGTCGTTGGAGTTAACTTCCAGTACCTCAACGGCAAGCGTGACTTCGGCCTCCGGGCGGTCGAGGGTGACCAGCAGGCGTTCGGCTTTCTCCACGCTCTCTTTCGAACCGCGTAGGGTGACGGAGTTGGTACGCTCATCGACGTGAACGTCCTTGAGCTTCACCATGTTGCGCAGCGCGACGTTGACTTCTTTGGCTTTGGCGTACCCAAGGAAGATAGTTTTCACCACAATATCGCGATAGATCTTCTCTTTTTGCGGTGTCGCGGGGTAAATCAGCAGCGTATGGCTGTTCAGCACTTTCTTGCGCAGACCGTTAGAAAGCAGCAGTACGTTAATCGCGTCATCCGCCGTCGTACGTTTGGCAATCAGGCTGGCCGTTGTGCCGGGAGGGACATCTTTATCAAAGATGATATTCACTCCGGTCATTTGGCTGATGGTGTTGAAGATGGAGATAAGGTTGTGCTCGCGAAACTTCAGCGAAACGGGCTTTTGTAGCTCCCGATTGAGCCGATTTTCCGGCTGATTAATCCGCGCAACCTCGCGCAGCAGGTGGTCGCGTAGCGCCCGTGCCTGCGGCCAGTTGGGATCTTCTTCCAGCACCTGCTGGATCTTTTGCAAAGCCCGCTCTGGATCGCGGCTGCTGCTGCTGCTGGCCTCCTTGTAGAGGCTGTCCAGCGCACGGCGGGCGTTGGTTTTACGCAGCCCCTGCAGGGCGCGCAGGTTACCCGGCTCGTAGTTCAGGGCATCGCGCCACTGCTGTGAAGCCAGGGTGTAGTTGTTTTGCCGTACGGCTAAATCGGCGGCTTTCAGGTAGTCATTGACCAGTTTTTTAGTGATATCCGCCTGTTCAGCACGCAGGGAGACATCCTGCGGCGCGGCAATGCGCTGGCGATCAATCTCTTTAAGACGCTGGATCAAAACGCCGGGTGGGGCGGTGATGGACGGCCTGGTCGGTGTTGGCGTCTTCTGCGCACAGCCGCTCAGCAGTGAACACAGCAGGATGAAAGCGAGAGTAATATTAATTTTCATGATTATCGTGTGGGTTCCGATTGCAGTTCACCCAGCTCCAGCCTGCGCTGGGTATGGGTGAGCCGCCATTCAAACAGGAGGTGGTCTTTTTCCACCGCTTTTAATTGCCAGCCGCTGACCGGTTCGTTACCGATCCAGATTTTGCCTTCCGCCTTGCACTTACTGCAGACGGGCCAGGTCTCGACGCCGTCGGTCAGTAAAATGACGCGCTGGTGCTGGCTCCACCACGCCCCCAGCGCCTGAAGCGGCAGCTCGGGTGTGACCGGCTCAGCTTCCACGTGCTGCTCTGCCTCAGTCTGCTCGGCTCCGGTGTCAGCCAACGGCTGCGGAAACAGATTGGGACGCGCGGGGCGAGGCGCACCAGGTGGGGCCTCTTTAGGCTTTGCCGGGCGCAGTGGCGCGGATTCCATCACCTGAGGTACAACGGATGCGGGTTCGTCATCGCTAAGTTGGCTCCAGACTACAGCGCCAGCCGTCGCCAGAAGCGCAACCTGCAGATAGCGGGGAAGCTTCATGACTTCTCCTTTTGCAGGCGAAGCCGCAGAGTGACGTTCAGCAGGTTTTCCGCCGGCGCGGTGCGACGCAGGGTTATCTGGTCAATATCGAGCGGCATTGTGCGGGCCAGCGACTCAAGCGCTTCCACCAGCGGCAGGTACTCTCCCTGCAGGGGAATATCCAGCAGCAGGGCTGGTTTCTCCGCATTTTTCTCCAGCTGATAGCGGCTGGCCTCGACCTTCAGGCCACTCTGATTGAGCCTGTCGAACACCAGCCCTACCTGCTGATATTCGCTTGGGCTCACGCGGCTTTGTAGCGCGGGCTGCTGGCTATCCAGCGGCAGCGGAATACGCAGCTGAGACTGAATTTTCTCCAGACTTTCCTGCCGGGCGCCTGTGTGCGGCACCATTACGCCCAGCCAAAAGGCGAAAAGCCCGCACGGCACGGCGCTCAGCAGCAGCGGGAGGCGGCCTGTGCGTCCGGCAAACAAGGCGGCTCGCCAGCGCAGCGCCGCGCCTTTATCTTCCAGATTCATGCTGTTCCTCCGCGCTGAAATGCACATCCAGACTGGCGACTAACGGCCAGTCCGGATCGTCGTTCGTCGAGGGACGGTGGTTCTCCAGCACAACGCGGGCGGGCAATTGCTGTAAACGCTCGCTGAAAGCCAGCAGGGTATTCAGGCTGGTGGCATTTACCGTCAGGCGGACGTCGCGCCCCATGGGGGTGATGTCGATGCTTAACAGTGCAATCTCCGGTGACAGCGCGCTCCCGACGCTATCCATCATTCGGATGGCGGGTGGAATCGCCTCCAGCTGATGAGACTGACGCTGACGGCGCTGCTGCGCCTCCTGCAGCCGACGCAATGTTCGCTGGTGGTCGGCAAACCGCTGCTCTGTCTGTGAGATTTGATACTCGAGATGCTGATGGTGTAGCGCTTCTCGTATAACGACGCCGGCGACCGGCAGAAGGAGCAGGCCGGTTAACAGCAGCGCCCGCCCCGCCCAGGGGGCAGAAGGTGAAAACAAAGGCGTCATACCCTGTTCTCCTGTGGCGTAATGACCTGCGGTTGGCCCTCTTCCGTGTTCATGACATAGCGAGGGCAGTCGGCCATGCCGCTTAACCGCGCAATAACGCGCAGCTGGGCGTGCGTTTCTTGCGAAGGCAAGGAAAGGGTACTGACCTCATGCCAGGCGTGATTCAGTCGGCTGGCGATGCGGCTGTGGTGTGGGCTGATGGTGACAAACAGCGCGTTTTCCGGCAGCGTCCGCCCGCAGTGCTTCAGCAGCGGTTGAAAGGGCGTGGCAACGCCGCGAAAGCGCAGGCGTTCACGTTTAGCTAACGTACGCAGCATCTCCCAGCAGGGCTGCTGTAGCCCTGCAACCAGCGCCGATTGCTGCCAGTCAGCGGATTCAAAACGTACCTGCCAGCCGGCGCCCCGACGCGCGCCGTTGTCGTGCCGGGTGACCTGAAGATGTGCCAGCCGCAATAGCTCCTGCGGCGTTGTCACGCCGGGCAGCCAGGGCTGAACCATCAGCGTCAAATCGTCAGTATCAAGATGAAACGCCACGCTATCGCGCCATGGGAATGAAGCCGAACGCAGGCGCAGCAGCGCGACGAGGGCGGAGTCCAGCGTTTCACCGGCCGTGCGTTCATGTCTGACGATTGTCTGATTACCCAGGCGCAGGCGCAGCGCATGGGGCCAGATGTCGCATTCCCAGGCGTTAGTGAGCGATAACACGGTTCACCTCCTCAAGGCTGGTTTTCCCTTCTGCAACGGCACGCAGGGCAATGGTAGTCAGCGGGACAAAACCGTCATCCAGCGCGACCTGCCGCAGGCGACGAAGCGGCGCTCGGGCAAGCATCGCTTCTTTGATTCCATCGCTAAAATGCAGAACTTCCGCCAGCGCCAGCCTGCCGCGATAGCCGCTGTGACGGCAGGCCTCGCAGCCTCGCCCTCGGCGCCAGCGGGGCGCTATCGAACTCAATTGTTCAGACTGCCAGGCCGCAGGCATTGCCTCCGGCTGCGGCGCGTCTTCACCGCATTCCGGGCAGATCTGGCGGACCAGCCGCTGGGCGACAACACCGTTCAGGGCGGCTATCAGGCTGGCAGGTTCAACCTGCATATAAAGAAAGCGCTCCAGCACGCTGAAGACATCGTTGGCATGCACCGAAGAGAGCACAACGTGGCCGGTGAGCGAGGCCTGAACGGCAATGCCCGCTGTTTCACCATCGCGGATCTCACCGACCAGGATGATGTCCGGATCGTGACGCAGAATGGCGCGCAGGCCTCTGGCAAAGGTCAGCCCTTTTTTGTCATTGACCGGGATTTGCAGAACCCCGTTTAGCTGGTACTCCACCGGATCTTCGATGGTGATAATTTTGCTTTCGCCGCCGTTCAGTTCGCTTAGCGCGGAGTAAAGCGTGGTGGACTTGCCGCTGCCTGTAGGGCCGGTAACCAGTACCATGCCGTGAGGAAGATGAGTCAACTGGCGGATAGCGCTGAGGGTGTGTTCGTCGAATCCAAGGGTTTCAAGGCGAAGGTTCTGGTCGTGGGATTTGTCGAGTACGCGCAGCACAGCATCTTCGCCGTGAATACCGGGGACAATAGACACGCGAAAATCTACCGGGCGCTGGAGTATCAACGCTTTGAAGCGGCCATCCTGGGGAATTCGTCGTTCGGAAATATCCATGCAGCTCAGTACTTTCAGGCGCGAGATAACCTGTTCGGCCTGTTGTACGCCCGCGCAATGGCGAATGGCGTGCAGTACACCGTCAATACGGTATTTGACCATTAACCCGTCGGCAACGGCGCTAAGATGAATGTCGCTGGCACGGCTTTGTAGGGCGTCAAACAGGGTAGCATTCACCAGCTTGATCACCGCATGTGGCTCGCTGGCGATGGCTGCAGGCGTAATTTCCAGCCACTGCGTTTCGCTGCTTTCGTCGTTGCTTTGCTGTTCGAGTTGATCGAGCGTACGCTGCTGCCGACCCAGTTCGCCCAGACGGGTATTCAACCTGGAAAGCGGAGCCAGGGCGGGGAGGGCATTCATGCCGTACGCCCACTGGCGCTGGGACAGTGAGAACGGATCGGCCAGCGCAACGTGGAGCGTTTCACCAAGATACAGTGGCAGCGCCCGCTGGCTGAGGGCTTCGGTCAGGGGAAGATGGGTGAAGTCCTCGTCTTCTTCGGTGAAACTGCCCTCCGGCAGAGGGATCAGCCCAAGCGCTTCGGCGGCATCGTGGAGGCTATCGGGAAAACTGTCCAGGAGTTCAGCCAGCGCCTGACAACGCGCTTCTTCAGGCAGCGTAATGAGCGTGTCGACGCTGCCTGTGAACGTAGGTAAATGGGTCATTATTGCAGTCCTCCTGCCAGCTCGAAGATGGGCATATAGAGTAAAAAGACCACCAGCCCGACGATGCCACCCACGATCATCATCAGAACCGGTTCAAAAATTTTGCTGAAGGTTTCGATGGCCCGTTCCAGCGACTCGTCATAGAACGCGGCAATGCGCTCGCACATGGCCGGTAGCTCACCGCTGCGTTCGCCTACCTGCAGCAAGCGAGTGGCGACCGGGGTGGTGAGTTGCTGGGCTTCCAGCATGCGGGAAAGTGATTCCCCCGCCGCAACGTCGCGGATGACCTGCTCGATTTGCGGGCGGTGGCTCGCCGGGAGGACATCCCGGCTGAGGGTGAGCGCCTGGGGGGCAGGCAGTCCGCCCTGCAACAGTAGGCCGAGGGTTCGGTAGAATCGAACCAGCACCGCCAGCTGATGCTGCTGGCGCAGCTGTGGAAGTCTCAGCAGCATGCCAAGTAAACGCTGGCGCAGGCGTGGGCTTCGTACTGCCATCACAATCCCCGCAACGGCTGCGGCACAGCCGGTAAGCAGCAGCAGACCGTGGTTTTGTGTCAGTTTTCCCCACCAGAGGATCAGTTGGGCGCTGGAGGAAGGGTTCTTCATTCCTTCGAACACCACGGAGAAGCGGGGAATGATGAATCCCAGCAAAAACACCAGGATCGCTCCCCCGGCGGAGATGACGATGGTGGGATAAAGCATCGTTGCTTTGATGCGTTTGCGCAGCGCCTCCATCCGGGACTCGTAATACTGGAAGCGAGCCAGGGCTACCGGCAGATGACCGGTTTGTTCTGACGACGCGACGGTATTGATAAGCAGCGGTGGGAACAGGGCAGGCAGCGCCGACATGGCTTGAGAAAGCTGAGCGCCTTCGTACAGGCGGCTAACCAGCGTCTCCAGTACCAGCGTTGCGGTGTTATCGCGGCTGCTTTCACGTAGCGCTTCGATGGCTTCTACCACCACAAGCCCGGCTTCGAGCAGGGCGATGAGTTCCTGTAAGAATAAATTTAAGGGAAAGCGTTTATCCCGACGTGCAGGGCGTTCACGCACCTGCATCGCAATTCCGCCCAGGGCGGTGACGCGGAGTGCGGCATCGTCAGCCGAGGTGGCAAGCACCGTCTGGTTGACGCGTTTACCCTCCATGAGGGTGGTAACGGTATAAGATTTCATTGCGGCGACTGTATGTGGCCCCGATGCCTCTTAAGACGGGCATACTGGGGGGCCACTTTTTTTATGTATTGTTGACGAAGCGCGCGGCGTTTAGGCGTATTTGCCGTTCCGGCGTTGTAGGCACCGACCGCGTCCCAGGTATACCCGAACTGTTGGATCTGACCTGCCAGGATCCACGCGCCGGTCATGACACTTTGGCAGGGGTCGTTAAGCAGATCTTTTTGACTAATACGAAATTTGCGCAGAGCGCCAAAGTGGCTACTGTTGATTTGCATCAGGCCAACATCGAAAGAGCCGTCACGGTTTTTATTCATGGCGGCGGTATTGCCATTCGACTCTACGATGGCGATGGCCTGTAATAATTCAGGTTCAATTCCGTAGCGTGCTCCCGCATCCAGCCAGCAGTTAGCCTGGGCTGAAAATAACGGAAGCGTGAGCGAAAATAATAATAAGGCGCGTAACATCATCAGAAACCATAAATAATGGTCTTACCCTCTTTGCCGCTGGAGGTAATACCCACTTCATTAATAGAATCTTTTTCTCTGGTCGGATTATGCCACTGATAAGCATTGCCCCAGGGATCCATTGGTACCTGCTGACTGAGATACGGGCCATTCCAGTTCTGTGCCGAAGATGGTTTTTCCGTCAACGCTTTTAACCCCTCGGATTCATTAGGGTAGTGGCCAACATCGAGGCGATACTGCGCCATAGCGTCGGCAAGAGAGCGCATCTGGCGCAGCGCGGTTTTCTCTTTTGCCGAGTCGACGTTGGAAAAGACCTTTGGCCCGACAAAGCCCGCCAGAAGCGCGATGATCATCAGCACTACCAGCAGTTCGAGTAAGGTGAAGCCACCTTGGGTGCGCATCATCCGTGCGTGATTTTTCATTAAAAGCCTCCTTCATCAGAGAAATGTCATGTGAAAGTGATGAATTTTTCCTGAAATCATGTTGATGAGACAGGCGTTGGCTCTTTTATTGTTTGCGAACGAGGGACGTTGCGTTGAGAAATATCTCGCTGCGTTATCCAAAGATATTTCTTATTGATGAAGGGGCGTTCCTGAAAGCCAATGTCATTATCCCCAAAGCTTTGCTGACAGGAAAAGAGAATAATGAAAACAGCAACGGATGTTGTTTTAAAAATAACTTACAAGGATACGCAATGAAAAAACTAACTTTACCTTTGTTGATTAGTGGAGCCCTGCTGGCGCAGTCGGCTTTCGCAGCTGAAACCCAGCGTGCAGTCTCCTATTTTACCTCCTGGGGCGGAATTACTGCCGACTCAGTTGAGACCCTAAAAGACGTCACGGCCAATACGCTTCTGCTTTCATTCGGCGGCTGGGATGCGAGCGGTAAAATTTCCAGCTCCGACAATATTGTGGCCATGCCGACTTACGATCCGTGGTACATCCAGGCATCCGCCTACAGCGCATGGAGCCAGTTAAAGCTGGCTCAGCCGGGTAAAAAAATGATGGTTGCCTTCGGCGGTGAAACCTATTAGTCCATGTGGGCTTACCTGGCAACGCCACAAACGCGTGAAAATCTGGCGCAGAACCTGGTCAAACTGCTGCATACCGACTTCCCGGTTTATAAAAAGAACCTGAAGCCGGAAGAGATGGTAGGTGAGTGCTTGCACACCAACTGGGAAGGCAAGTGCGATATGGGCGTTAACCAGCTTGCGGGCAAAGTGCAGCTTGATGGTATCGACTTTGATTTTGAAAAAGTGGCGCGCCTGACGCCGGAGGAGAATGACAACGTACTGGCGGTGGCAAAACGCGTGCGCGAGCTGCTGGACGCCTCCGGAAGTAAAAAGCTTATCAGCCTGACCACTTACCACGTGGGTGCGGATCCGGAAGCCTGCCAGTCAAACCTGGTGACGGAAAACTGCTCCTTTGTTGAGGCCGCACGCTCTGGCCACCACGGTGAAGTGCTGCCGTTGCTGACCAAAGGTAAAGATGTTTTCGATTTCTTTAACGTCATGGCCTATGACGCTGGCCCGCGCTTTAAGTACGACGTGGCGATGGCCAACTACGCTCGCGCCGTTGGTGATAAGAGCAAAATCGTAATGGGCCAGACCATTAACTCCCAGTGGGGACCAGAAGGGCGCTTCGTGGAGAGCCGCCAGACTAACGTTAACCGTGCGGGCTGGCAGGCTGAAAAGGGCTACGGCGGCTTCTTTATCTGGACGCTCGGCGCCAACGATCAGCAGCAGTCCCTTTCTCAGCAGGTGGACTACTTTAACGAGATGAAGCAGCGGGCTGACCAGATGTCTGGCGATCGCCCGGACGTCGATGACGTTGCACCTACCGCACCCGCTGGCCTGAAGGTAATGGAAAACGCTCAAACCATCACGCTGGCATGGCAGCCTTCGAGCGATAACGTGGGTGTGACGGGCTATTCCATTTTGCGTAACGGCGTGCCTGTCGGCTCTGCAAGCGATACCCGCTGGACGGATTCCAACGTGGAGCTGGGCGGCGTGATTTACCGCTATACCGTGAAAGCACAAGATGCGGCAGGCAACCTGTCTGATGCCAGTAATACGGTAGAGGTGAAAACGGCTGAAGTGTCTGAAAGCGCACCGGCAGCCCCAACGGGTCTTAGCCTGGTTTCCGCCGGGGAAAAGAACCTGAACATTAAGTGGAACGGCGTCACTGGCGCTGTGAAATACCATGTTCTGCGTGACGGGGTGAAGGTTAATACGGTGACGGGGACTCAGTTTAGCGACAGTGGCCTGACGGCTGCGACGACCTACAGCTACACGGTTGTGGCTGAAAACGCTAAAGGACAAACCTCACTGGCAAGCGCAGTGTTGAAGGCCAAAACCCAGGACAGCATTGTTACGCCTGAGCCGGAAGGTGAATGGAAAACCGGCGTGAACTATAAGCCGGGCGATGTGGTGACCTATAAAGGCAAAGAGTACCGTTGCCTGCAGGGCCACCCGTCAATGGCGCACTGGTCTCCGGCCGAAGTACCGGCACTCTGGCAGCTTGTTCGCTAACGCTGTAAACCCGCTGGCCTCTGCCTCCGTGCAGAGGCCATAACGAGAAAGATGACGATGAACAACGCCCTAAGGATACTTCCCGCTTTGCCGCTGATCCTGTTTTTTTCCTGCTCTCTGGCACAGGCCACCGGGGTGATGGCGAAAGACACGCAGCAAAGTGCTTCTGCACATCAGCCTGAGACATTGCGCTCGCTGGCCTGGAAAGCGAAGGGAAACGAACTAACGGTAACCAACACCGGTAAATCAGCGATTGATCTTGAGCGCGACGTAAAGCTCATGCCTGATGAGATGCCGTTAACGTTAGTAAAGACGACGCTTCAGCCGGGGGAAACAATGCAGGTATACGGTGCCTGCCCTGAGCACCTGCCGCGACAAAATGAAGTCGTCGTTACCCCAGCGGGAAAAAGCAGCCAGCCACAGGTGCTGCCGATTCATCATGCAAGCGAGTAGCTTCTAAGCGCGCCCCAATCAATTCAATCACGGGAGCCCCGTGATTGAATTAAAGGTGCCGCGAAGTGAAATTACCCCCGAATCCAGTGCTTTTATAAATTTGCGCGCTCGTTTTGAGCGTAAACGCGAGCTTATCCGGATAGTGGCTGTAGTCGTGATGCTCTTCTTCTAACCCTTTGTCCTGCGCAAGCTGAACGGTTTTCAGTGAGCAGGTTCGGTAGACAAGGTCTTTTTGCATCGTCGTTTGCGTGTCGCGCTGTGTCGCTGGCGAGTCGTCGTCAGCCCTGAGGCGTTCTTCTACACGCATTTACTTCTTATCATCTGCCTGTTCCCACGAGTTATTAATGAATCATCGGCGATGCGGCATTGAAACAAAAAGACCCCGGAGGCATGAGCATCCAGGGTCTTTAAACCGGGCCTCGTTAAGGTTTACCCGCGGTTTTCTTCAATGTAGCGGGCTAGCTCCGCAGGCGTTTTCAGGACATTTGCCACTTCAGTCGGTGGGATTGTACAGCCGTAAATATCCTGGACTTCCAGCACCAAATCTACGGCCAGAATCGAGTCGAGAATATCAGACTCAATCAGTTCATCGTTAAAACCCACTTTGCGGGATAACACTTTTTCAAACAGGGCGAGAATATCTTGTTCCATCATTTTTTCCTGGGGTAATTAGTTCGTGCGAGCCTGGGTATCCAGCAGCTTGCGGTCGATTTTGCCGTTAGGGTTAAGCGGTAACGTATCTTTAATAATGATCTGAGACGGCACCATATAAGGCGGGATCACCTTTGAAAGCGAAGTCTTGATGGTTTCCGGGGCTAAACCCGTTACGCAGAACGCCGCAATACGCAGCACGCCCCCACCGGATTTCATCAGGGGCAGGACTACGGCTTCACTAATGCCGGACATTGCCAGCAGGCGGTTTTCAATTTCGTTGATTTCAATGCGGTAGCCGTTGAGCTTGATTTGGCTGTCGTTGCGGCCCTGGCAGTAAAGCAGCCCGTCTTCGTAACCGAGGTCGCCGGTTCGGTAGCCGCGGTAGGCCTCATTTTCATGGCTCAGCAGTTTTTCGGCGTTTTCCTGCGGCAGCCCGAGGTAGCCACGCATGACGTTTTTACCCCAGATAATTAGCTCGCCTTCAGCGGTAATCTCCATTCTCGACTCAGGCATCATGGTACCGACCGGCAGCAGGTCGTTTTCGCTGTGCAGGATCTCATCGGTGATTTCAATCACTGTCGTGGCGATGGTCGCTTCCGTTGGGCCATAGGAGTTAAGGATTTTGGCCTGAGGGAAACGACGACGCAGCTGTTTTACCAGCGCTTTATTCAGCACTTCACCGATGAACACAAACACGCTCAGTTCGGGCAAATAATCACTGCTGAACTGAGGGGAGAGCAGCTTTTGGTAGGCGAATGAAGGGGTGGAAACCCAGGCGGAAACGCCGTTGTTTTTCAGGCGCTCAAGCCAGTTTTCCGCCGCGATATCCTCTTTCGCGTTGAGCACAATATGGCCGCCGGTAGCCAGGTTCGCCAGCAAGGGGATCAGCGAAAGATCGAAACTGAAGACCGCATGGTTCATCAGTACAGGGATATCAGGCAATGAAAAGTCTTCGCGCACCCACTTCATAAAGTGCCACAGGCTTTCACGACCAATCTGCACGCCTTTAGGCTTTCCGGTACTGCCAGACGTGAACATGATGTAAGCCAGGTTCGGCTCGTCCAGCACGCTTCCCGCTTCGCCGGTAGCGATGAATTGTCTGGTGACGACATCATAATAGTAGGGGGCGTTAGCCAACTGACAGATCTCTTTCAGCCGTTCTTTAGGATAGATGCAGTCCACCGGAACATACGGGATGTTATGTAGCATGCAACTGTAGATGGCAACGGCGAACTCAGCCTGCTGGTGCCCGTATAACACGACCGGTGTTCCGGCGGGCTGCTGGCATTGTTGATAGCGCTGCGCCCAGTCCGTAGCCGCGACGGAAAGCTGCAGCCAGGTGAGTGCGTCATCGCTGCCGCTAATGGCTAACTGATGTGGGCGCGCGGGGCTGAGTAATGCCGTACGCAGAAAATCCTGCAGTTCCTGAAGCTCGGGGTGAAGGTTCATAGAGGAGACATTCCACTAAAGATGTAAAGGGAGGCCGCGGCGCTTGCCAGCGTCAGAATTCGTCCAAAAAACACAATAATCGGATAACGTAGCCAGTTGCCCAGTGCCGGGCTGCGTTTGGCTGACCACTGCAGCATGTTGTGAGCAACGGAAATGGCGCCGAACAGCGCGCCGCTGATGACGTAATGTCGTTCAAGCCCGTTCCATGCCCCCATGCAAAAGAGCGTGCAAAAGATCCCTACGTTCTGTGCCAGCGTTTTGTTTTGACGGAAAAAGTCGAGCTTCATCAGATTCATGTAAATCGGCATAAAGACAACGTCGCGCAGCCACTCGGACAGGCTGATGTGGAAACGGCGCCAGAAATCTTGCGGATTTTTAGCCAGAATCGGCATATTGAAGTTGGCCGGTATGTTCAGGCCAAACAGGCGGCCGGCGCCGATAGCCATGTTGCTGTAACCGGCAAAATCAAAATAGAGGTAGGCGCTATAAGCCAGAGACATCACCACGCCAACGGTTAAGGTAAACGGCCGATGGCTCCAGGACTCAATCACCAGGTTGTCGATCAGCATCGCGAATAAGAACTTCTGCACAACGCCGGTCACGATTTGATCCACGGCCAGCAGAAATTGTGCGCGCTCAAGCCTGAATACCGGTTTGTTGATATCGTTAACCCAGGTTTTCCAGCGGTACATTGGGCCGGCCAGGATAATAAAGGGCATAAAGAGATAGCAGAAGTAATGCAGGAAGTTCCGCCCATCTTTTTTGCTGCGGTACAGCAGCACGTCAATAGCACGGAAGGTCATAAAGGAAAGGCCAATCATGCCCCAATGGTTATTGAGGTGTAATTTCACCAGCAATAACGGCAGCAGTGTCAGGCTCACCGCCTGCCACGTTTTTAACCAGCCTTTCTCTTTTAATGTGACAAGAATATAAAAAGCAAAGAATACCGCCACCGGAACAATATAGTCGCCCTGGAAGATATATCCCCAGCCTAACGCCGCTAACACAGAAAAAGCCGCTAAATAGGTTAGCCGGTAATGTAATACCCGGTTAACCAGAGCGAACAGCAGTGCTGATGAAAACAGAAAGAAAAAAAATGTTCCGGAACTGTACATCATTCATCCTTCAAAATTTTTGATATTCAAAATGCACTTTTAAATTCATGCTGTCGTCAACCGAAGACCACGCAACGATGGTGACCGCCAGCAGCAGGTAAAGAACAAAAAGACGAACTGCGGTTTTCATCATCTAAAGCTCTCAGCAATAAAGCGGTCCATGGCGACCCATGCCAGTTCCGTTGGGTGCAGCCGGTCCCAGTTCCAGCCATTCTGATAGGGCTGCGCGTACATATCGAAATAGCGCACCTGGTTTTGCTCGAGATACGCCCTGATTTGGCTGTCGATCGGCCGGAATTTTTGCGTGTTTTTCAGCGCCCAGGGGTTTAGCGGGTCGACAATCACAACAAACTGAGCATGGCGCGCTTTCAGCAGTTCGATCGTGGCCTGGAAAGCCTGCATTTGGCGGCTTACCGCAGGGGTTTCGTACCACTCTTCCGGCGTTTTTTCGTCGTTAAAGACACTTTTATCCATCCACAGTGTGGCTGCGCTTTCGTGGCGGGATTGGTTCAGCACCTGAGCCTGAGCCAGCTGTTGATTCCAGTCCGGCGCAATGCTTTTTGTTGCAGGATGCGGCCAGGGGCGAGGTGACTCAGGAACAATATGCAGCCTTGCCAGCCAGTCGTTTTTTACCATCGTGCAGAAGTTAGCAAACTCATAATTAACTTCCTGCCAAATCACCTGCGGATGCCAGCCATAAACATTCATTTCGCCGAAGGTTAAATGGCTTATATCCTCTTCATTAATGTGGTGTAAGTAATTGACAAGGAAGGGACGTGTTTTTTCATCTGCCATCAGTGGATTAAAAATAGCGGATGGGAAATGGTCGGCAAAAATGGCCGGAGGAATGCTGTCGAAATAAAAGCTATCTGGCGCAAACAACAGGACAATTCTGCTGTTTGCGTTAAGGTCATTTTTAAAACGCGAAAGCAGCAGGAACTGAGTGATGTTATCAACATAACTATCACCATAGGCCACCACCGGCTGATGTAATTGCTTATTAAAGTAATTATATACAGCGTAATGTTCATCTTCAGATGTGGAAACCTCAGATGCCCCGAGGAAGAACAGCGCATTACCTTGTAATGCATGGGAAATTGTCGCTATTTTCTCTTTTTGATCTTTTGGTGTTCCCTCCATTGTTTTAATCAACGGCTGAAACGTTAGCGGCGGATCGAAGCTCGTCACCAGGGGAGGAACGCATAGGAACAGGATGGCAAGCAAGGCCATCAGGATATGTAGGCAGAGAGTATTTTTGATTTTCATTATAAAAGTAAGGTTACATGACGGCCATTTGTTTAAAATTTGTTAGTTTTTATCACTACAACAAATCATCCCTGTGTATAGCAGCACTATATACCAGGCTCCCCTTCGATGATGAGCGTTGCTGTGTAACGGTATGTACAATGAACGACGCACCGTAATAACAAGCCGCCATCCCCGAGTTGAGTAAACCTCGGCTAGCCGAGTAGCGCTTCTCATTGCGGTTTATGTCAGCCAGTCTTCCCGCTAACACCGTATCTTTTTCACTAAGCAAATCCGCTTTTCGCTAAAACAGAGGGTGACTAAATAACTTTATTTCACGAGAATAGTCTTAATCTTTATCCTGGTGTTCGGTAAATCGAGTGTCATTACTTGTATTGCCAGGGCCATCTCCGCCGCACTGTGAGGTGGGGATGAATGTTTTCATTATGTTTTCAATGAGTTTTGATTTTTATTTTATTGTGTTTTTATCTATAAATTGATAATTTCAGTGAATGTTTTTTGGTATTACATTTGTATTTTAGTGTGTTTTTTATATTTTATTTGATTTTCAAAAACATGTGTTGTATGTATTGGTTGGTTTTTTATTTTTTCATTGGCGTGGTTGGTGGGTTTTAATTTCTGTTGTATGAGGTGTTTTTGTTGTTTTTTAGTGAGTTGTAAAATGTAGGCCTTATAAATTGATATTTATCATTTAACAACGACGACGGCGATCACGATAAGTAAAAATAGATGGTTATTTGAGAACTTTTGTTTGTAACCAGCATTTTCGTTATTAATAATGATTGCACTTCAGTGAGTTGAAGTGTTTTTTTAATCATTAGGGACGAATAATATGAACTTAAAACTGGTAGCTGTGGCCGTCTCATCTTTATTAGCGGCAGGCACGTTAAATGCAGCAGGCGTGTATAATAAAGACGGTAATAAGTTGGACCTTTATGGAAAAGTAACTGCGCTTCACTATTTCACTAATGATACCGGTGAAGATGGCGATAAAACTTATGCCCGTTTAGGTTTTAAAGGTGAAACCCAGATTGCCGATCAGCTCACTGGATATGGCCAGTGGGAGTATAATTTCAGTGCTAATAACGCGGAATCTGATGGGGCGAAAGGGAACAAAACGCGCCTGGCCTTTGCAGGTTTAAAATTCGCTGATTACGGTTCTTTGGACTATGGGCGTAACTACGGCGTAGCCTACGATGTGGGTGCGTGGACCGATATGCTGCCAGAATTCGGCGGTGATACCTGGACGCAAACTGACGTGTTCGCCACCGCACGTACAACCGGTGTTGCAACTTACCGTAATACCGGTTTCTTTGGCCTGATCGATGGCTTGAATTTTGCCGTTCAGTACCAGGGAAAAGAAGATGCCAGCTCTCGTGATCTTCATAAACAACATGGCGATGGATGGGGTATTTCTTCTAGCTACGAATATGAAGGCTTTGGTATTAGTGCCGCTTACGCGGCCTCCGATCGTACCGATGCTCAGGTTGCGGCTGGCCGCACCTCCAGAGGTGTTAATGCCGAAGGTGAAAAAGCTGAAGTATGGGCTGTCGGTCTTAAATATGATGCCAACAACATTTACCTGGCAACAACCTATGCCGAAACCCGCAATATGACCGCCTACGGTAAGAACGACATCATTGCTAATGAGACCCAAAACTTCGAAGCCGTTGCGCAGTACCAATTTGACTTCGGTCTGCGTCCATCCATCGCTTACCTGAAATCTACCGGCAAAGATCTCGGTACCCGTCACGATCAAGAGCTGGTGGAGTATGTCTCACTCGGTGCGACCTATTACTTCAACAAAAATATGTCGACCTATGCGGATTATAAAATCAATCTGCTGGACGATAACCGTTTCCACCGTGCGTCCGGGATCCATACCGGCGACGTGGTTGCCGTTGGCCTGACCTATCAGTTCTAATCTCCATAGCTGCCAAAGCCCGGTTAATTTAACCGGGCTTTTTTATTACGACACTCTCGCTTTTCCCGCCGCTGTGCTTACTCACCAAAGGGGGAAAGAATTTATTCTGGCTAACTGGAAAATGCCAATGTTGGAATGCAAAGGTTCTTGTCTGTGTGGAAAAATAAAATTTAATATTTTATTCCCTGCGCTGGACGTGATTGCCTGCCACGGTAACGCTTGCCAGAAATGGAGTGGCGGCATTGCACTTTATATTGCGTCAGCAGATGAGCCTGATTTCTGCGGCGAATCTAAACCTGCCATATTCACGTATTCTCATACCGAGCGGCGAGCGTTCTGTCCGGCCTGCGGTGGCTCACTCTATTACCATATCGTTGACAAAAAACGTTTTTTAATCAGTTACCCCAGCCTGCTGCTCTCCAAAAATCAGGCCAGCCAGTTGCTGCTGGCTGCGGAGGTATATATCGAAAATAAACCCCCATTTTGTGGGCTGACGGGGCAATATACTCGCTTAACGGGTCAGGATTTTCTTGAAACCAAACTGATGAGCACATGGGAAAAGCCTGACAATACGTAGAGTAACCCCTGAAGATGCCGCATTTATCGCGGCTTTGGGTATTATCTTTATAAAGACTATTTCCCGGAAAATTTGAAGATAGCCCAGATCTTCTCAATTGCCTGAAGATATTATGGGAAGGCAAGACGACGATGGTGGCAATGGGGAAGACATAGGCCCGGCTGGTATTTTGTGCAGGGAGCATGGTATAACCGGGCGGGCGGTGTGCCGTCATGTATCACCGGTGGCGAACTGCGCCGGAACGTGAAGTATTGCTTAGTTTGACGTAAAAGGAGTTTATTATGTCGTTATTTACCCGTCTCTCAACCCTGGTGGGGGCACTGCTGCTGACGTTTCAGAGTATGGCCACCATGCAGGGCGCTGAAATTCATTTTAACTCATCCTGTGATTTTAAAGAATTGACGGTGAATATCCGAGGGGAAGGCGACGTTAATTCTGATTACGTCGAACTGAATATTAAATTACAGCCAGCAGCCCGCATTCAACTGACGCAGGTTTCACGCAATTATATGAATCAAAGCCTGAACACGTATATCAATGGTATAAAAATCAATACAGCAACTATCCGTGCTGAATTAAACACAGAAAGTATACGTATTATGGTTGATAAACAGGTGGCGAAAAAAATTTTTCCGGGCCTACTGGCCACACAATGCCATCAGACGTGATGGAGAAATCAGAAGGCTGTGTTGCACTGAACCCAGGAATCATCTGCTGCAACACCGTCTTCCTCCAGCATCGCCATGCGTCGGGGAACAGCGGGCGCTTAAGCCGCCGTATTGGGCATCGCTATCACGAATGGGTACAGCATAAACCGTTGCACAGAAAACAGAGTCGCGAGCATCTGAAAGACTAAAATGCTTTTATGGGTTGTTGAATATTCAGCGGCGCTTTCCGAAAATGCAATGTATCAATAAATATCATATTTTACTGGTGTGATTTATATCAGGTAAATTTCGTCTCTGCTTTCGCCCGTCCTTGCTTTGCAGATACTCATTAATTACTCAGGTTTTTTGTCTGAGTGGTGCCGGGGAAGAGGTCGTCGGGATTCTATCGCTATAATAATATTAATGTATTTATTGTCTCGTCTTTTTTTAGTGCGAGGCATTCCGCATTGGTATTGTTGTCTTATCAGAATATTTTGATGTGATAAAACAATGAGTGGGCACCGGGTGGGCGTGGGAGCGTTACTGGCTGCGGTTTACCTGTCGTAATCGGCGTGGCATTAATAGAGATTACGGTTTTCTGGACAGTAGACAGGAATATTAAAGGGTATTTATGGATATTAAGTTTTATAATCAGGGATCTCAGGGACATTTTCTTTTTAATCCAATAAAGCGTGTATTTCAGCAAGCAGGTATTCTGGGGCTCGGCGCAGTCTGTTTTCTACAGCCTGTTCTGGCTGCTAACCTGGGCAGTCAACAAGGAAATGCCATCAAGGTTAACAATGGCGATCGCATCATCGCTGATACTACCGACGCCAATGGCATTTTGTATGGCGTGCTGAATCCTGATTTTAATACCGGAACGGTGGATCTGGGTAATGACGTCACGGTGACCGCCGCTGCCCCGACAGGTAACGCACAAGGCGTACTTATTCTCGGTGATGAAAGCAAATTAACGGCTAATCGTCTCACCGTTAACGCTGAGAGTGAAAGGGCTGTCGGCCTGGTGTTATCTGGAGATAAGGCACAGGCTGACCTGGGGAGCGGCAGCCAGATTAAGGTGACAGGAACCGGTGAGGCGAATTCAGGACGAGCGACCGGCATTCAACTCCATGCGGGCTCCACATTACGTGCCGACCGCCTCTCGATAGAAACACAGGGTGAAAATGGCATAGGCCTGAGGATAGATGACTACGGCAGTCAGGCTAATTTGGGCAGCGGCAGTACGATTAAAACGAACGGGCGCATCAGCTTTGGCGTTTATGTGGGAGGACTCAACGGTAACAGCGCCTACGGTCCGGCAGTTTTTACGGCCGATCGGCTAACCATTGATACTCAGGGAAACAGTGCTTATGGCATGAATATCCAGGAAAACTCCATCGTCGATTTGGGCCAGGGCAGCCAGATAACAACAGACGGTGAATATGCATTTGGCATCTGGAGCTTTGGCGATGTCAACGCCGATGCATTGACTGTATTCACCCGGGGTAAGGGTTCTCACGGGATTGAAATTCTGGACGGAACCGCCCGTATCGGTGCCGGGAGTCACGTCAGCTCGGAGTCGGCAGGTGCCCTGGTTGCCAATACGGAGTCGTTGGGTGCCGGTAATCCTGTGACTAACGTCACCCTTAACTATTTCGGCACGCAGGATAACCGCAATAGCCTCTTTTCCGGAGGAGCATGGGGGGCTTTGGCCAGAGGGAAAGACGCTAACATCAACCTCAAAAACACCGATATTACCGTCGACAGCCAGGGGGAATTATCGACCGCGCTATGGGCACAGAGTTCAGCCATGATTACCGGTGAGAATATTGCGATCAATGGCGCGCAGGGCACTCGAGGTATTTATGCCGAGACTGGAAGTCAGGTCGACCTGACCGGCACGCTTGCGATAGCCATGGCTGACGCCAGGCAGACCGCTATCGCGACCGAACACAGTGAGGGATCTGCGGCAAGCCGCATTAATGCCAGCGGAAAGATGGCGATAAACGGTGGTATTGAGTCAAAAGGGGGGCTTATCAATATCGATATGGCCTCAGGCTCGGTGTGGACCGGAAACGCCTTTAGCGACAATGTTAATGGCGGCGCACTAAATCTCTCGATGAATGACAGCCGGTGGAATCTCGTGAGCGCTTCTAACCTGGACAATCTGGCGCTTAACAACAGTACCGTTGATTTTTCGAGCGCCGCGCTGACTGATGATTATTATACTCTACAGGTGGGTACGCTCAGTGGGGCGGGTACTTTTGTTTTACGTACCGATATTGTCGGTGAAGGTAACGGCGTTAATAACGCCGGTGACAAATTGGTGGTGACAGGAGCCAGTTCCGGAAACCATTTATTAACGGTGCTCAATCGCGGCGACCTCAATACAACCGGTCATGAAGTCCTGACGGTGGTTGAAACTGCAGACGGTAAAGCACGTGGCACACTGTTTACCGCGACCT